>NZ_BAAHAP010000126.1:0-12103 GCF_054777495.1 Echinicola sediminis
GGTTGGTTTTAAGTTATTAAAAGGGAGTTATTCAGGTTTGAGTTTCGATAAAGAAATACAATATGAGGCACCTAGAGGAATTATAGGTTGGGCTTATAATACGCCAGGGGTTTAGGGAGAATCATTTCAATTGATTAACTGATCGGAAATTCAGAACGGCAGATCTCTGTAAATTATAAAAGTTTGAGGGGCGTAATAGGTTGTCCGAGTTATTGCCATGTCAATTACCTGAAATAAAACATAAAATAATTTTCAAGACCCTGAAAAGGACCCTGAACTAAAAATAAAAACCCTAACTCATTGTTTTTAAGCGAGTTAGGGTTTGTTTATGCAGAGGAGGAGGGATTCGAACCCCCGGTACCTCGCGGTACAACGGTTTTCAAGACCGCCGCATTCGACCACTCTGCCACTCCTCTGGGTCTGATGCGTATTATTTGAAGACGTTTATGTTTGTCTTACGGTTTGCAAAGGTACTTCTTAGTTTGATTTATGCAATAGTTTGGTGAAGAAAAATATTCTCAAAACCATTAACCGGCTGATTTTTTAGGGGTTAAATTTTCGGGAGGTGCTTCCTTTCGGCAGCCTTGTCCAGGCTGACATTGATCTCAAAACAAATCAGGATGATGTAGGAGGTGATCAGCAGCCACAGCATCAGCGCAATCATGGTGCCTATGGAGCCGTACAGTTTGTTGTACGAAGCAAAGTTGTTCAGGTAATAGGAAAAGAGATAGAAACCCAGGGTGATCAGCAGGCCTGCGGTGGTGGAGCCATAGGAAAAGAAGTGCCATTTGTCATGTACTGCCGGGGCAAACCTAAAGATAAAAGAGGTGGCTATCATAAAGAGCAGCAAGAGGGCAAAAAACCTGAGGGAAGCCACCATATAATAGAGGATGGTGTTGGAGACCACACCGTATTCGGTTAGGAAAACCAGCATCTTGTTGCCAAAGATCATGACGAGGACTGCGGCACAAATGTCGAGGATCAGCAGCAGGACGATGCCTACCGCTATGGCCCTGGTTTGAAGGTAGCCCCTGTTTTCTTTGGTGCGGTAGCAGGCATTGAAGGCACTCATCAGGGAGGCTACCCCGTTGGTGGCCAGGAAAAGGGCCAAAAAGAAACCAAAGGACAGCATGCCCTGTCTCGGACGGCTGATAATGTCCAGAACCGTCGGTTCGGTGCCTTTGTACAAGGAGGGGGGCATGACTTCCTTGATAAAGAGCAGGATGTTTTCAGGGGTGATTTCCGGGAAGAAAAGCTCGATAAAGGGAAGCATGTTCAGCAAGAACAAGATCAGCGGGAAAAGGGCCACGGTAAAATTAAAGGCCACCGCATTGGCACGGTCATCGATCTCATCTTTGCGCAGCTGGTGGAGGAAGATCTTTCCCACATCATAAAGGTTCTGGTCCGGGTTTTTGAGGTGGATGCTTCTCAGCTTCTTCGCCTGCTTGTCCAGTTTGTCTAGTATGCTATGCACTTTTTTTTTGACCATCAGTGCGCTTATCCTAAAAGTAAGTCTGTAATAAATCTACTAAATCCTGAGGAGGTCTGCACGGTCTATGGCTGTCTTTTTTCAGGAAGGTAAGGATGGTGTGACCGGTGTGGATCAGCTCTTCCTCTTCGTTGGAGATTTCATAGTCAAACCTGATTTTCACCCCGGGGATTTTGGCAATGGTCGTTTTGATGGTCAGAAGCTCATCGTACTTTCCCGGTTTGAGGTACTTGCTGTGACTTTCCAGTACCGGCATCATGACCCCTTCGTCTTCCATCCTTTTATAGGAAAAACCGACACTCCGCAAAGCTTCCACACGGGCCACTTCAAAATACATGGCATAGTTTCCGTAATAAACGTAGCCCATTTGGTCGGTTTCTGCATACCTCACCCGGACTTGAGTCGTTGCTGTAAACATAGGCTTAAAATACTTTGGCGGCGTTTAAGGCATTTTGATATTTTCTGGCCTGGTTCAAGTGATCTCTCAGATTGGTGGAGAAAACATGGTAGCCTGAAAAGTCCTCTTTGGCACAGAAATACAGGTAGTCATGGTCCTGATGATTGAGTACCGCATCGATAGAGGTGATGTCGGGCAGGTTGATGGGGCCAGGGGGCAGGCCGGCATACATGTAGGTATTGTAGGGGCTGTCGGTTTCTTTGTGCACATTCAGCACCCTTTTGATGGTGAAATCGCCCAAGGCAAAAACCAAAGTGGGGTCTGCCTGTAGGGGGATGCCCCTGTTCAGCCGGTTCATATAAACCCCCGCAATGGTAGGTTTTTCCGTGTTTTTGGTGGTCTCTGCCTGAACGATGGAGGCAAGAGTGGAGATTTCCTTGGGTGTCATGCTCATTTCCGCTGCCATGGCGGTTCTTTCCTCATCCCAAAACCTTTTGTATTCCTTGTACATCCGGTCAAACAGCTGTTCGGCACTGGTGTTCCAGTACAGCTCATAAGTGTCTGGGATGAACATGCTCATCACGGTTTCTTCCTCGAAATCAAACTTTCTGATGTAAACACTGTCGGTAAGGAGATGGAGAAACTGCTTTTCGCCAACTTCCAGGTTTTTGGTGATTCTTTCCGCCAGGTCTTCCTTGGTGCGTATATTGTTAAAAGTGACGTTTACAGGTGTCTGCTTGCCAGATCTGAGGAGGGTGACCAGTTCCTTGTTGGACATTTTAGGTTGGATGGTGTACAGTCCCGGTTTGACATTATCCTGGTACTTCATCACTTTGGCCACAAAGCTAAAGGAGATGACATCCTGTATGATATTGTTGGCAGTCAGGCTGTCGGACACCTGCTTGAAGGTGGCATTGCTGGGGATGCGCAGTTCGGCGGGTTCGTCCACTTTGGTCAGGGTGTTGGCGCTGAAAAACACCTGGTAGAAATAGAAGACAAAGGAAGAGACCAGTACGGAAAGGGCCACCATTCCCACCATGTAGTATTTTTGATTCTTTTTGGTAATCATATAGTATTAAACGACTCAATTTCAATTGGGGCAAAAATAGCTAATTTAATTTTTTAACTTTAGGGTTATGGCAGCAGACTTTATCAAAATTTATCCCGAAAACCCCAATCCCCGTCACGTACGTCAAGTGGTGGAGGTTTTGAGAAATGGGGGCGTGGTGATTTACCCTACCGATACGATTTATGGTATTGGGTGCGATATTTACAATCAAAAGGCAATTGAGCGCATCTGTCAGATCAAGGGGGTGAAGCCGCAGAAACAAAATTTTTCATTTATATGCTATGACCTGAGCAATATTTCGGAATACACCCGCGTATTAAGTACTCCGGTGTTTAAGGTAATGAAGAAGGCACTTCCCGGGCCTTATACCTTTATTCTGGACGCCAATAATAAGGTGCCCAAATTGCTGCACAGCAAAAAGAAAACGGTGGGGATCCGAATCCCGGACCATAGTATTCCTCGTACATTGGTAAAAGAGCTGGGGCAGCCCATCGTCACTACCTCCATCAGGGATGAAGACGATGTGTTGGAATACAGCACTGATCCAGAGCTTATTTACGAAAAATACCGCGACCTGGTGGATGTGGTGATTGATGGTGGATATGGAAACAATGTGCCCTCTACGGTCGTTGATTGTACTGGTGGGGAGATAGAAGTAATTAGAGAAGGATTAGGGAATTTAGAAGAGATGCTCTAGTCCTGATCGGGCGTTAAACCGTGGTGATCGCATGTCCATTCATTTCTAAGGGTGATTGGTCAGGACAATGGGGACAGAGGTAATCAGGTTAAAAATGCAAAACAGGTTTTAATTTGGTTATTTTTGGGCATGGAAAAAAGAGCGTTGCTGGTCGACTTGTTTTATTTGCCTCCTATAGAATTTTTTGTGGCGATAGATGGAGCGGATCGGATAGTGGTAGAAAAAGAAGATAATTATCAAAAGCAGACCTATAGGAACAGGGCACATATTAGGTTGGCCAATAAAGTAGAAACATTGAGTATTCCCGTATCAGGAGGGAACAAAAAAGTTAGGTATAAAAAAGTAGCGATAGATTATGATCAGAAATGGAAGAATGTTCATCTAAGGGGGATCAAGAGTGCCTACGGCAAAGCTCCTTTTTTTGAATTTTTCTTTCCGTATTTTGAAGCGGTCTATCAGGAGCAAATTGACAGTCTGTTTGAATTTAATCTCAAATTACTGACACTTTGTCTTAAATTGCTCCAAGTTAAAATAGAGGTGACGACAAGTGACCAATATGAGCGGTTTCCTGAAATGCAGGACCTCAGGGGCCAAATTGTCGCCAAGGAGTCGTTTAAGGCAAGAAATATTTATAGGCCTGTATCCTATAATCAACTGTTTGGCTTAGACTTTGTACCTAATTTGAGCATTATCGATTTGTTGTTCTGCGAAGGACCCCGCTCAAAGGAGCTGATTCAGCAGTCGAAAAAAAGAAATGAACAATCCTGAAAAGGATTGTGTTTTTAAAACAAATTCGGTAAAATTAGATAAAGGATTTATCACAAATCAGAAAGGAACTAAATGGAAGCAAAATTTTCAAATAGAGTCAAGGAGGTGATCTCTCTAAGTCGTGAAGAAGCTTTGCGTCTAGGGCACGATTACATTGGGACCGAGCACCTCTTGCTGGGCATGATCCGTGAAGGGGAGGGTGTCGCTGTTTCCATATTGAAAAAATTAGGGGTGCCTTTGGATGAGCTGCGCAATTCTGTGGAGCGTGCCGTAAAAGGGACGGCCAATCACAATGTGAAAAATCTGGCCAATATTCCGCTGACAAGGCAATCTGAAAAAGTGCTAAAGATCACTTACCTGGAAGCTAAAATTTTCAAAAGCCAACTTATAGGAACGGAGCATTTGCTTCTGTCCATTCTTAGGGATGAAGATAATATAGCTACCCAAATCTTGCATAAATTCGATACCACCTACGATACTGTGAAGGAAATGCTGGAATTTCAAACTGATCAAAGTCCCCGCTCAGGAGCGGAGGCCGATGATACCGATGAGGAAAGCAGCAAGTTGTTCGGATCTTCCGGAGGATCTTCCGGGGGAGGAGGCAAGGGAGCCGCTGAAAAATCCAGGACCCCGGTTTTGGACAATTTCGGCAGAGACCTTACCCGAATGGCAGAGGATGATAAACTTGACCCTATTATTGGTAGGGAAAAGGAAATCGAGCGTGTAGCGCAGATCCTTTCCAGAAGAAAGAAAAACAACCCGATACTGATCGGTGAACCGGGGGTAGGTAAAACAGCCATTGCTGAAGGACTGGCCTTGAGAATTGTTCAGAAAAAGGTTTCACGGGTGCTTTTCAATAAGCGAGTGGTTACTTTGGACCTGGCATCTCTGGTGGCCGGCACAAAATACAGGGGGCAGTTTGAGGAGAGAATGAAGGCCGTGATGAACGAGCTGGAGAAGTCTCCCAACGTAATCCTGTTCATTGACGAGTTGCACACCATAGTGGGGGCTGGAGGAGCCAGTGGTTCTTTGGATGCTTCTAATATGTTCAAGCCTGCCCTTGCCCGTGGAGAAATCCAATGCATCGGCGCGACTACCTTGGATGAATACCGTCAGTACATCGAAAAAGATGGTGCTTTGGCCAGAAGGTTCCAGATGGTGATGGTGGATGCCACCTCTCCAGAAGAAACCATACAGATCCTGAACAATATCAAGGACAAGTACGAGGACCACCACAATGTAAATTATACTCCCGAGGCGGTGAATGCCTGTGTGAAACTTTCCGACAGGTACATTTCCGATAGGTTCTTGCCGGATAAGGCCATCGATATTTTGGATGAGGCGGGAGCCAGGGTACATATCAATAATATCCATGTGCCTGACGAAATCCTAAAATTGGAGGAAGAGGTAGAAAATATCAAAGTGGAGAAAAACAGGGTGGTCAAAAGCCAGAAATACGAAGAGGCTGCCCAGTTGAGAGATAGAGAAAAGAAACTGCTTGAGCAATTGGATAATGCCAAGGCCAAGTGGGAAGAGGAAAGCAAAACCAAACGCTATACTGTAGAAGAGGATAATGTGGCTGAGGTAATAGCCATGATGACCGGTATACCTGCCAAGCGAATTGCACAGAATGAAGGCAATAAATTGCTGAATATGGGTGTGGAGCTACAGGGCAAGGTGATCGGCCAGAATGAAGCCATCAAAAAGCTGACCAAGGCCATTCAAAGGACCCGGGTGGGGCTGAAAGACCCGCGCAAACCGATAGGTTCCTTTATTTTCCTTGGACCTACAGGAGTAGGTAAGACAGAGTTGGCCAAAACATTGGCGACTTATCTGTTTGACAAAGAGGATTCTTTGGTACGAATAGACATGTCTGAATACATGGAGAAGTTCAGCGTATCGCGTTTGGTCGGAGCGCCTCCGGGCTATGTAGGCTATGAAGAAGGTGGTCAGTTGACTGAAAAAGTCAGAAGAAAGCCTTACTCTGTAGTACTATTGGACGAAATAGAAAAGGCACACCCAGATGTGTTCAACCTCTTGCTGCAGGTATTGGATGATGGTATCCTTACCGACGGCCTAGGAAGAAGGGTGGATTTCAGGAATACGGTGATCATCATGACATCCAATATTGGTGTCAGGGATCTGAAGGACTTTGGAGCAGGTATCGGCTTTGCCTCAAAATCCAAAGAGGAAAACATGGACGAGGTAATGAAGTCCACTATCCAGAGTGCCCTGAAAAAGGCCTTTAGTCCTGAGTTCCTGAACAGACTGGATGATGTCGTTGTGTTCAATTCTCTGAGCAAGGAGGATATCCACAAGATTATCGATATCAGCTTGGAGAAATTGTTCAGCAGAATCACGGATCTTGGCTATACCATAGAGCTTACGGATAAGGCCAAGGATTTCTTGTCGGATAAGGGCTATGACCAACAGTACGGTGCCCGTCCACTCAATAGGGCCATCCAAAAATACTTGGAGGATTCCATTGCAGAAGAAATCCTGAGAGGAGAGCTTTCCGAAGGGGATGTGATCAAAGCTGATTATTCCGGTGAAGGCGATGAGTTGACCATCACTGTAAAGAAAAAGGAAAAAGCTGATTAGCTTAATAAACCATTAAATTAAAAGAGGTTCCAATCTGGAACCTCTTTTTTTGTTTCCGGTCGGTTTGTTTTTACATTTTTTAACATTAATATATTCTAAGCCAGTGTTTTATTGGTCTTTCTTTTGCTAGCTTGATACGCATGAAATTTGTCTTTCAGATTATTCTTAAGTTGACCTTTTTGGCCTCATTGGTCCCTTATCTGGTATCGGAAAAGGTTTATCAAAAATACCATTGGAGAATTAATTCACAGGTGGAGGATTCACTGTATTACGGACGGAAGGGAATGGGAGAGGTGGACAGCAATTTGCTCAATGAGGCAAGCGGGTTGGCTTCGTCCAGAAAATATGACAATGTGCTGTATACCCATAACGACAGTGGCGGTCTTCCGGTCATTTATAAAATGGATACGACGGGGAAAACGATCGGGCAAATCCATTTGAAAGGAACAAGCAATAGGGATTGGGAGGACATTGCTGTGGGGGCGGGGCCAGAAAATGGAAAATCCTATATCTATGTAGGAGAGATAGGGGATAACCAAGCTACAGCACCAAACATAAAGGTTCTCCGCTTTGAAGAGCCCCATGGAAATGAGGATACTACCTGGGTGGAGCCTGATATCATGGAGGTCCGATACCCGGAGGGAGCACGGGATGCCGAAACGCTGATGGTGGATCCCTGGAACGGGGATGTGTTGATCGTGAGTAAAAGGGATTCGAGTAATGTGCTTTACCGTCTGAGGCAGGAGGAGAGCACAGGTGCTGATACGACCGAACTGGAAGAAGTGATGAAATTGCCCATAACCATGTCTGTAGCAGGGGATATTTCTCCCGACGGTAAGGAAATCATCATCAAAAACTATTGGGTGATTTATCATTGGACCAGAGAAGAAGGGGAAAGCCTTGAAGAAGCCCTGTCCAGAAAACCCGTACAATTACCTTATATCCCGGAACCACAGGGAGAAGCGGTGGCTTTTAGCCGCAGTGGCCAAAGCTATTTTACCCTGAGTGAGGAGAAGTTTAGGGTAAAGCCGGTTTTGTATCAATACCATAAGAAATAATGGGGAAGAAGAAGTTGTTTTGTAACTTTATCAGAGAAAGCTGCCGAAAAGCACTTTCACTTCACCTCAATCCTGTCTTATGGCCACTCAAACAACTTCTACGGTACTGATGATAAGACCGGCGGCTTTTGGGTTTAATCCCGAAACTGCCCAGGATAACCTGTATCAACAGCCTGATGACAGAACGGCCGCAGATGTTCAAGAAACAGCATTGAAAGAGTTCGATGGTTTTGTTTCCCTGCTAAAGGCCAAAGGCATTGAGGTGATTGTTTTGGAGGATACCAGTACGCCGGAAAAACCGGATGCCATTTTTCCGAACAACTGGTTTAGTACCCATGAAGATGGTCGTTTGTTGCTTTATCCTATGCTTTCGCCCGGAAGAAGAAAAGAACGCCGAAAGGATTTGGTTACGGTATTGGCCAGCAAGGGTTTTATCACCGAGGAGATCGTGGACCTGACTTTTTTTGAAGAGGACGGGCAGTTTTTGGAAAGTACCGGAAGTCTGGTTTTGGACAGGGCCCATAAGGTGGCTTATGCCTGTTCTTCGGAGCGTACCCATGCTGTCCCCTTGCACTATTTTGAGCAGCTGATGGGATACAAAGTGGTTACTTTTTCGGCTGTCCAAGCGCTAGAAAAAGTAAAAAGGCCGGTTTATCATACCAATGTGATGATGCATGTCGGGGAAAAATTGGCGGTGGTTTGCCTAGACAGCATTGAGAGAAAGGCTGAGAAGATGCAGGTCAAAGAAAGCCTGTTGAAAAGTGGGAAAAAAATCGTCCCCATAACGATCCATCAGAAGCAGGCTTTTGCAGGAAATATGCTGGAGCTCCGAAACGGGGAAGGGAGAGCTTATACGGTTTTGTCTGCCACAGCCTACCAGAGCCTCAAGGCTGGACAAAAGCAGTTGATCGGAAAATATACTGAACTGATAGTACCAGCCATACCTACCATAGAAAAGCTGGGAGGTGGAAGTGTACGTTGTATGATGGCAGAGATCTTTTTGCCAAGAAAGTTGAGAAATGATTGAATTTGAGGTTGAAAGTCGAATACAGTAGCGAAGCGACCGATTTCAAAGCAGTTTCAGGCCGTAATACTTGTGTGCCGTGGCGTAGATTTTCTATTGCATTTTTGAATTTAAATTATGTACTTTTTCCAGGTCTTAGAATTTGGGTTATATAGGAGAACCATAAAACGAAAAGCCCCGGTAATAATCATTACCGGGGCTTTTCGTTTATCGTCCTTATGTGGAAATCCTAGATTCCAGTATAGTTAAAAGGAGTAATCTCTTTCAGTTCCGATTTGACTTCATCAGAAACGTTCAGGGTTTCTATAAATTCCCTGATGGACTGTTCGGTGATATGCGTATTGGTTCTGGTAAGGTCTTTCAAGGCCTCGTAAGGTTTAGGGTACCCCTCTCTTCTCAATACCGTTTGAAGGGCTTCTGCCACCACGGCCCAGTTTTCGTCCAGGTCAGCATCGATGGCCGCTTTGTTCAGCTCCAGTTTGCCCAATCCTTTCTTGAGCGATTCGAAGGAGATCAGCATGTGGCCCAATGGTACTCCGATCACCCTAAGCACGGTGCTGTCGGTAAGGTCTCTTTGAAGCCTGCTGACAGGAAGCTTTGCTGCCAGGTGCTCCAATAGCGCATTTGCTATACCTAAATTGCCCTCAGCATTTTCAAAATCAATTGGGTTTACCTTGTGGGGCATGGCCGATGAACCTACTTCTCCCGCCTTGATTTTTTGCTTGAAATAATTCATGCTGACATATTGCCAAACATCTTTGGACAGGTCCAAGAGAATGGTGTTGATTCTTTTCAGACCATCAAAAGTAGCCGCCAGGTTATCGTAATGTTCGATCTGTGTGGTAGGGAAACTTCTTTCCAGTCCCAGGTATTGGCTTACAAAATTATTGGCAAAGGTATTCCATTCTTGGTTGGGATAAGCCACTTTATGGGCGTTCATATTGCCTGTAGCTCCACCGAATTTGGCTGAATAGGGCACCTGGTGCAGCAGGGCCAGCTGGTTTTCCAAGCGGGTTACAAAAACCTGGAATTCCTTGCCCAGTCGGGTAGGGGAAGCAGGCTGACCGTGGGTCTTGGCCAGCATGGAAATGCCTTTCCACTCTTCCACTTGACTTTTGAGCTTGGAGAGCACTTCGTCCAGCACTGGTAGAATGACCTGTTCCAGACCGTCTTTGAGCATTAGCGGAGTGGAGGTATTGTTGATATCCTGCGATGTCAGTCCGAAGTGTATGAATTCTTTTTGAGCTTCCAAACCTAACTTATCAAAAGCAGACTTCAGGAAATATTCCACTGCCTTGACATCATGATTGGTGGTTTTTTCGATTTCTTTGATCGCTTCAGCATCGGCTTCAGAGAAATTGTCCACTATGGCCCTCAGCTGAGGGAATAAGTCTTTGGAAATGCCTTTTAGTTGAGGAAGGGGCATTTCACACAGGGCGATGAAATATTCAACTTCTACCTTTACACGGTACTTGATCAAGGCGTATTCAGAGAAAAAAGCACGTAAAGAGGCTGTCTTGCTTCCGTACCTTCCATCTACGGAGGATACAGCGGTCAGCGTATTTAAATTCATGATGGTTTCAGTTTCGATTTGGATAATGCTGCAAAAATAAATCTTTAAATGGTAAAAGTACTTCTATTTGCGGTTAATTTCAGTCAAAGTGCTGTGTCTTTACTATATATCAAAAAAAACGGGACTGCTATATTAGCCGTCCCGTGGTGTGATCGAACAAGTTGGTTCAGTTGTCGAATTAGTAATTTGGATAGTTTCGGATGACCTGAAGGCTAAGGTCGTCCTCGGAAGAGGAACTGTTTTGAGGATCGGCATAGCCACGGACAATCACGGTATAGATCCTTTGTGTACGGAGATTAAGGTCTTCTGCCGTCAGCAATGTCTCATCGGTGCCCGCATTTTTCACGGTGAAGGAAGTAAGGTCTGCATCGATTTCAATGAAGTCAGATACCTCCTTAAAAGAAACATTGGAAACAAAGGGAGTCTCCTCCTCATTGATAAAAAGGTCCACTTCAGGGGCATCTTTGGAAAGATGGGCAAACCTGACCATGGCTTTGTTTTCCTCTGGATCCTCCCAGTTGTCTTCAGCAATCACCACGCCCATATCCGAATCTTCTTCACCGTCGATAAAGAAAAAGGTATAAGGCTGGTTTTCTTCCAAGGTCACTGCGGTATCCAAAAGGGAATTGGCCGCATTCCTGTTTTTGAACGACAGGTCTCTTTCGCCGGTAAAGTAATTACCGTACGTAAAGTAATCGGTGTACTCAAAGTTGTTGGAGTTGTACAGTCTGCCGTCAGCATAGATGCTAACAGAGCCGGTTTCGGGCGAAGCATGGTAGTAGGACACATAGGCCACGGGACCGTCATAGTACTCCACATCGTCATCGTTGAGGCAGCTGCTGATCAGCAAGGGTGATAAAGCCAGCAGCACAAGGCCCAGGTTTCTTTTCCAATTCATAAACAACTTGTTTTTGCTTAATCGGGTTAACATAATCGTGTTGGTTTAATCTATTTTTCTCTTTTCATTGTCTGTCACGGATTGTTCGCTTTTGTCTCAGTTCCTTTGTTCATCCAGAACTGCTCCTGTAAAGCAGGGGCAAAGGATAAAAACGTATCGGCAACAAAGCGGATAATCTCATCCAGTTTCAACCCCAAAACGTAAGCCAGTGGAGAAACGCTACAGTAGGATGAAAAAAAATGAGGGAAAAATCAGGCGCCTTCAAGGAGCTCCCCAGACTTTATCACTTCTGATTTAAAATCATCTTCACGAATGAAGCGAAGTGAACTTGGCGTGTAATGATAGCACGTATAAGAAGGTTGCCTGACAGCCGTTAGCTATGTAGGGAAGTCAATTTCTTCGCACAAAACGAGACTGCTTCATCCTCCCGCATCCCGATAGCTATGCGGGATGAAGGGACAACAAATTCATGGATAAAATAAGACAATGTCATCCAACTCCTTTATATTCAAGAAAATGTTACTTTCTC
>NZ_BAAHAP010000127.1:0-11827 GCF_054777495.1 Echinicola sediminis
GGGGTCCTTAAACAACCCCTATATGAATGAAAGGCATATAAATGAAAAGCATTAATTAACTACGAACAAAAAGAGAAAATAGCCAAAGAGGCTTTAAAAATTATAGGAGATAGTGATTCATCAATAATTGGCTCAGGAACAACTGTATTTCAAGTTGCTAGGTTTTTACAACCTATACATCCCTTAACAGTTATAACACCTGCGGTCAAAGTAACCATTGAACTATGCGACAAAAAAAATATTGAAATAATTCAGCTAGGAGGCATAATCCGACCAAATTCATCCTCCGTCACAGGAAGTAATGCTGAAAAAACATTAGAAGACATTTCCACAAGTATATTGTTTTTAGGAGTTGACGGCATCGATTTGGATTTTGGATTATCAATTACAAACATTTCAGAGGCTAGCCTAAATAAAAAAATGATTGATGCCGCTCAAACACTCGTTATACTTGCAGACAGTTCAAAATTTGGTAAAAGAGGATTAGGAAAAGTATGTTCCTTTGACCACGTTCATTATATCATTACCGATGAAAATGCTCCGAAAAGCACAATCAAAGCATTAGAAGAAAAGGATATTAAAGTCATTATTGCTAATTAAAACACATCAAACCTAAAACTATTACCTGACTCTCCGGAACTTTGCACGCGACAAAATAAGACAACTGGTGTCACGTGAGAATTTACGGTTCGGATAAAGAATTAACTTGGCTAAAAAGATAGCCAGATGAACATAATAGACTTTGTAAAGCATTTCCAGATGAGAGGAGGTATGAGTCATACCTGAAGCATTATCGAGACAAGAACGGTGTTTATTGTAAAACGTGCAGGGAATTCTCCAAGCATTATTGGTACAGTGAGCGGAAATTCTTCGAGTGCAGCAAATGCAGATGTAGGACTTCATTGAAGGCTGAGACGGTGATGGAGAACAGCAACCTTTCCCTTTTCACTTGGCTTACGGCTTTCCTGTTGATGTCCGCGACCAAAAAGGGTTTTCCTGCATGGAATTCCAAAGACAGTTGGGACTGGGCAGATATGAAACCGCCTTTAAGCTGATACACAAGATCAGGTCGGTAATGGGCAAAAGGGACAGCCTGTACCTGTTTCAGATCATGGTGGAATATGATGAGGCCTATGTGGAAAAGGCCTCCTATGAACAAGTGGCAAAGCAGCTAAAACAGGGAAAAGGGAACCAAAAGCAGCCCATCGTCGCCGTCGCCTGTGAGTCCACACCCCTTGAGGAACCCGAAACGGGCAAAAAGAAAAGGGATTACGGCTTTTTTAAGATGAAGGTACTCAAGGATGCCTCAGCAGGAACAGTGGAAGGCAGTTTCGGCAGCCAAACCGTGCTGTTTACAGATAGCAACTTGGCCTATGACCACCTTGAACGTCTTGTGGAAGACCATATCAGGGTCATTTCTTCGGAAGCATCCACGAAAGGTGACCTCAACTGGGTCCATAAGCAATCAACGATTAAAAAAAGAACCTGTTGGGCATTTATCATATGGCAACAGAAAAATACATGCAGAACTGGTATGGTCTCTAGATTTAAATACCTTCATAGAATTCTCCTGTGAGGAACATGATGCAAAAATTATTTGAGAAAATTTTCTAATGTTATTAAATTTCAAAGAATAAAATAGACAACTGCAATACGGATACATCCCAAGAGAGGGATTCTCTTGGGATGCCCCTGCCCCCTACACATGCTTACTGCTCCCAACATATTGGATTTATAAACATTGTAGAAACGGATCAGGAAACATCTTTAATTCAAGCGACAGCAAAATACATCGCCAAACTCAAGAAATCCTATTTCTGTTAAAAGTTAACTTGCCCCCTTGTCTAGGATCATTATAAACTCAATTCGATGTATTGAGTATAACCTCTAAATGGCACCTATAGCTGGAGAAACCCAAGCAATTTTTCAACACTGTGCACGTTGAAGCTGGAGATAAGATTTTTACTCCCATTTATTTAAATGAAATTTTCACCTCTTTTTTCTCACCTTTTTGGAAATCAATTTTAACCGATATCGCAGAGGCCTTGGTATAGGCCTTTCCTGTTTGGTCCGTAATGCTGGTGAAGCCCTTTCTAAAAAACAGTTCGATTTCCTGTTCCTTAGTTGAGGAGATTTCAGCTTTTACCATACCTTTTTCAAAATCCCATTCCAGTTCCTCCACAGTGGCTTGGGTACGGCACTTGACACCTGAAACCTTACCCTTGGACAATTTATCATCCAAAGCAGGTAAAAGCTCTATCACCCCTGGCCGAGAATACACCAACATTTCCAAAATCACAGCAGGCAGACTATTCAGCGCATCAGCATTGTAAATCTTCCAATCTGGATTATGGGAGGTAAACAAACTGGTAAAGATATAGTTGTTCCTAAGCTTAAATTTCAAGTTGTCATAAACCTTTTCTCCCATCTTTAACCTGGCCGCAATTAGTGCCGCATGCATAAGGCCATGGGCGGAGTTATTGCCTCTCCCCTTTTTCAACAAGGCCGTAGAGGCTGCTTCAAACAGCACAGGAGTTTCTTCAGGGTTGATTTCAAAGCCCGGCCAAACAGGGTATAGATGGGATATATGCCGGTGGTCATAATTATCCTCTAAGTCATCCATAGCCCATTCTTTTAAGGCCCCGTCACTGTTCACTAGATAAGGAGGCATTTGCTTCAGCATGGACTTCCAGTGAATCATTTTATCCTGATGGGCACCCAATTCTTCGCTGATTCGGATAAGGTTTGAAATCGCTTCTTTGGCGGCTGCAATATCCATGGTGGCATTGGCAGTTCCTTGCAAATCGATATTGGCAGGTGAATTCTCTGGAGAATAGCTGGGCGCAAAGAAATAATGTCCATTTTCATCATATTCCTTTAAAAAGCTTTCGAAGAACTTCACTGTTTTTTCCAACGCAGGCAAAAGACGCTCTTTTAGAAAAACCTCGTCCCCACTTACCTGATAATATTCATAACAGGGGAGCAAAAGCCATTCTGCCCCTGCCAACCAAAATTGTCCTGGGAAACCAATGCTAAAATGGGTGTGTAGATTCCTTCTCCCAGAAGTCCTGGTTCCCGCCAAATATCCTTCAGCACCATACAGCTGCTGGGCATTGACCTCCCAATCATCCATTACCCTTTCCAACATGGTCATATAACTGTCGATTGCTTCCGGTAAGTCCCCGATAGCAGCAGAGGCAATCTGCAAATTTACATTCGCATCAGTAGTAAAATCTCCTGACCAAGCAGGTCTCCACTCTCCATTCCAAATCCCCATGAGATTAGGTGGATTATTACCTGAAGAACTGATCAGTGTATACCTGCCCATATCAAACATGGACTGCAAAAGGGGTAAAAATATTTCATCTTGGTTTTCATTTTGCTTTTTTATCATTTGTTCAGATGAAAGGGTCATGTGTTCAGCCTCATCAAGTAAATCAAGTCTTACCCGATTAAACATCTCGCCATGAACTCTTTGGTGCTTTTCCAACAAGGTTTCGTATTCATGGCCCAACTGATTAATGGCTTCCATAGTCTCAGAGATTATGGACTGGTCAAAATCTTCCAAAAACTCAATTCTCGTAATAACTAAGACCCTATCAGCACCGCTGATTTCCATCTTTCCATCTATTGCATGTAAGTACCCTCCTGTTGGTAGAACTTTTTGGATGACTTCATATCCCCTTCCATATAACTCATAGGGCTGTCTGAATTCCATCCATTCACCAGAAACTGTCTTGGAGGATTTTCCAATGCGTAAATTCTCTCCGTATTTATCCTGCTGGGCAATCAGATCAGGAATTAACGGTCCTATTTCCATGGAAAGTTCTATCTCCCCAGAACTACTATATTCCTGCACCACTACCCTGTCCGGCCTGGAAACAAATGTTTTACGCAAATATTGCTGCCCTCCCGCAGACCAGCTAACGCTAATTTCTCCAGTTTCAAAATTAACTTGCCGTTTATACCCCGCTACCTCTCCCTCAAACTTTTGATCCAGATTCATCAGCATAGCTGGATGATAAGGATCCGTCCACATGATCCCTCCAAAGCCCTCCTCCACTGCTTTTTCATAGGAATACCTTGTTGCCTCATCATATTTACCCGCTTTCATCAAAGCCCGTACATGAGGCAAATAAGGAGCAATATTGGGCGGTTCTACAACTTCGGAACCTATAAATTCATAACACAGCTCATGGTTAAAAATGATCTGTTCATGAGCAGGGTTTCCAAATACAAGAACCCCCATCTCTCCATTTCCACTTATAAGCGCATCCTCCCACTTCTCGGCAGGTTCAGAACTGAACATGCCACGAAACTTAGTTACTGACTTTTCTTGAGTACATCCCGTCAAAGTCACCAGTAAGGCCAGCCCAAAAAGCAGCTTTTTTCGACTACTTTTAAATACATTTATTTTGGTCATATTAAAGGTTATTGTGGTTCCATAGATTTATTTTCTCCTTCACTTTTCTTCCAATACCAATTTTTGATCCTTCCCCAAACGAACTGCCTTCTTACTCATTTCCTTAAGCTGAAGTCGTTTTTCTCCCTTGAAGGTGCTGAAATTATTGGACTGGAGCTGCACATCGGTACAGTGTTCAATGGATATAAAAGGTTGGTCTGTCGGCGCGACAATATCCGGTTTTCCGTTCTTGATGGTATTGCCCCTAAATATCAGCCCTTTCGTAGCCCTTGCGGTAAGTAAGGCCCCATTGGCCAAGACAAATTCATTGTCTAAAATCCGGATATTGCTGTGCACATATTGTCCTTTGGCAAACTCCAATACTTCCGGCTTGATGGCAATGGCATAGCTTCCAGGATAAGAATTATAGCCACATTCTATAAACTGATTGTTTCGGATGGTCACATCCCTTACCGGCCCCGACTCGTACCAGAAGTTGCAGTCATTAGCTATTAAGATGGCATGCATGCCCGTGCGGAAAAACACATTGTTTTCTATGATGGCTTTTCTCCTTGTCGTCAATAATAATCCACGGGTGTTGGTATGCTCAAAACGGTTGTTTCGGATCAGGACCGAAGGAGTTTTGGTCATGTTCTCAACACAATGCTTTTCCCCCAGCTTCTCAGGAACCTTTCTGTTCAAAATCAGTTCCAGCTCCTTAGGGTTGATTTTGAACACCTCCTTTACTACCGCATGGTCATACACCGAAAGGTTATTATTGTCCACAAAACCGATGGAATCACCTGCCTCAAAGGCCATCAGGTTCCATGTCTGGTGGTGTATAAACCGGACCTTGATCTTGTTTTGCTCATGATCAACTACTCTAAGGTGGGTACCGTGGATATTCACCGGATCATCATGGGAACCTGAAAACGTACTATTTTCAATCTTAATATCTCCGTAACAGCCCGAAAAATGGAGAAAATCAGCAAATCCGGCAATCACCCTTTTTGTTGACTTCCGGGGCCGGGCGGTGATGCCATCCACATGGATGTTTTTGGAAAACTGGCTCACCATACCCAAGCCGTGCAAGTAATGTAAGTTTACATTTTCAAAAGTCAGGTCTTGCGAAAAGTTATTGAGCAAACCTACGCAGTCGCGGTAGGTATCTCTGAACGTCAATATATCCCCTTCTTTCAATGCTGAGTTTTTAAAGTCAAATCCCCGGAACATGATCCTGTTTTCCCCTAGGTCTTCAGCCATGCTGGTTTCGATAAATTTTGACTTATCATAATGCATGGTTTCTATCTCTGGATCGAACTTGATCACATGAAGATGATTTGCTTTCCAGCCCTCTCCATACCAAGTGACCTTGCCGTTTTCCACCAGGTACTTGCTGTCCTTATTCACCTTCACTATGGCAAAGTCATCACCAAGTTTCTCCACCTCAAACTCTGACATCGTAGGTCTTTCATAATCAAAAGAGAGGTCTTTTACCTTAATATTCTTGCTATGGTCAAGAGCCAAATGCACCATCTTTCCGTGACTGACGATCAGGGTTCCATTACCTTCCAAGGTCACATTTTGCATGCCTTCCAACAAAATACCGATTGACTTCACCTTACTCAGGGTATCCGATTCGGTGGTATTGGAAATATAATATTCCTTTTTGATGGCCCCTTCTGGCCAAAGGTCAATCCTTCCTCCCGGAAATCTAAGAACAGCGCTTTCATGCTTTTCAGCCTCTTTCAAAGCGGCCTGAATACCTCCCACCGCATTTTTGTAGGAGTTGGCCTTTACACCGTAGTCTTCCAGCTGAATGACGGTTTGGGCATTCAACAGATTCTGCCCGGATAAAAGGATCAAGAATACTATAGTCAACAATAGATTATTTAATAATTGTTCTCTGATACTTTGTCTCATTGATACCAATACTTTACTGTTATTCTGTTTTAAAAATCTTTATTATTCCACTACTATTAAGAATCCTTTTTTAGGTTCTATCTGGATACTTTCGTTCAAGTTTTTCTCCATACCTTCTTGAAACATTTCAATTTCCGGCATTTTCATTCTTTTTCCCTTAGGATCTATCCCCAATGCTTTCCAGTCAATAGCAAGTTTAGTTTTTACTGGCCCCTCAGCCCAACTGGCTATAGCGATCAAAAGTTTTCCTTCCCTTACATAGGCTGTCGCCAATACATCCTGATGGGAAGTTTTTACTACTGCCCCTTCATCCCAATAACCAATCATCTTAGCCTCTGATATCCCAAAATCATCCCAGACCTTCCATATAGCCCTAGGATCACATGAAACACCTTCCGTATACCAGGGATAGCGGACAGTCATCCCATAAACCATTCCCCTCCACGGGTTGCCACCCGCATGAAGCATATCCCCCATCAAACCGTAGGGAATACCTGAAACCTCCACCAGCCAGTTTGCCGGTGACATTTCATCATAATGGAAGCTCTCCCCAAACCATAGCTTATCCAAATACGGAAAGAATTCCATATACTGCGTGGCAGGTCCTTTAGAAAATCCAGTGTTGGAATGCAAATCCAATAAACAACCCGGCTTGGTACGGTCCATAACTTTCCTGATTCTTTTCAAGGTTCTTCGGTCATAAGAAACATCATCCAAATAAAGCCCATCGATACCCACATTTTCGACCAACCAGGCCAAACCCTCAATATAATAGTTGTACCAACGGGAATCTCCTGGTGCATTTACAATGGATGCATCGGCACTTTTGTCCGGGAAATACTGGTACCATTGTGGGCGATAACCGTCTACCAAATGTTCCCTGAGCCAAGGATATCCACCTCCATTTCCATCACCTAATATCTCATTACCAAGACTTCTTAGCGCCCAGATCTCTGTGGTGTAATTCGTCAATTCCCGGATGGTATAATAGATTTTCACCTTCTCCCCAACTTCATGCATGTCATCCACAAATTCATTCATTTCATCCACAGCTACAAAAGGATAGTTGATATGGGGATTGTATTCATTGGCATGATGCACATTGATTACTTTTACTCCGGCATCAAAATCCGCAACACTGGGCTTAGGCTTTGCTCCATTATGGTAATACCGGTCTTCAAACTGACTTTTAACATCCAATTCCCTGATTGGTGTCAGGATCATTGCCCACTCAAAGTCCAATTTTTCTCCAGCAGCCAAAGTCCTTTCACCGCTGTACACCCTAGCCTTTACTTCTTCCTGATTGGATTTGATAGCAAATCCCCCTTTACCTTCATTATACCAGGACTCAGGGTATTCTGGATGATAAAGATTCAACAAAGGCCCATGATATTCTCCTCCCCTTAACTCGCACCAAAGCCCAGCTTCCGTACTCCCCATCCAAAAACTATCATGCGGTCCTTTCCAGCTGGCATGATGTGCTACAGGAACATCCGTTCCAGGAAGCCCCATGCCCATCATATATTTGGCCAGCTCCTTCTTAAAAGGAATCTCCAGGATAACATCCTTGATTTGAACAGGTTTCAAGGCTTTCAGGCTTATATGATAGTTGATATGCCCATCGGATTCCACCGCTCTAAATCCTTCATAACTGAAGTTTTCCGACATTCCTTTCCAGGAAGTGGAAACCAAGCCATCCTCTTTTGTGACAAATTCCTCAGCATTTGCCTTAAGGAATTCTTCGGTTCCATCTTGACTTTGGACCACAAATGAAATCGGCCGGTGAAGCAATTCTTTGTTTTTGATCAATACAGATGCAGGAAGCCCTTGATCAGAAAAGTACACTTTCTTTTGTGTAAGCCTATATACATTATTTTCTTGGCTTATCGCTTGAAAAGGTTCAGTAGCTTCGTTATCTAAACCCAAAGTGGAATTAAGCCAACGTAATCGGGAATGCCTCCAGGCTTCACTGTCTCCCCGATCAGTTAATATAGTATCATTGATTTTTAAATGTATATCCACGGATTGTGGAGAAGAGTTTTTCGCACTTAGCGTAACCCTGCCTTTATAATCACCTGCAGCGATACTTTCAGGTAGGTCTATACCAATCCAAAGGGGCTGTACATCCCCTTTTTCCACATCCACCACTTTCACAAATGGCGCCCCATAGGGTCCCATTCCTCCGGTATTGAAACAGGTGATACTTTCAGCCGGTACCTTTCCAGCAGGGCCTTCAAGAGAAGAAAAAGAAAGTTGCACATCTCTGAGCTCTTTTTGCGAGGCAAATACCCCCAGCTGAAAGGTGTAATATTCGTTTTGGCAGGCTTCACCTTCGAATACCGCAGAAGGTCCTTGTTGTATCCATCGGTAGGGAATTTCGTCCAGCATCCTAATCGGCAATTTTCGATCCTCAGGGAAGATCAAAAAATCCGCTTTATATTCACTTTGGAGCTTTTTCTTTTCACTTTGAAGGGCAATTACTTCCATGGGGAAAAAGCTGTCAAAAGCTGTCCGAGACTGAAATCCCTCCAAGCTGGCCTTGGTCAAAGGAGTTAATGCTCCATTCACTAGGCCACTGGACTTCAACCAATCTGAGTTTGGTTTTGACTCAACAGGCAAATAATCCTTATTATAAAAGCCGTACTCTTCCTGGATTTCAAAAGGCAAATAATAAAAGTAGTAGGTTCCAGCATTTTTCACTGGCCCAAATGCCAGCTTACATGTTTCCTGGTCAACCTTGATACGATGGATATTTTCTACTTCCTCCCCGGTCTCAGAATTGACAATTATAAAGCGCTTATCTCCTGGATCCTTGTCATGCCTTCTCCATTCCAAATCCAAAATAAGGGCCTCAGCTGCTTGTCCAACTTCCACTACAGCCCTGTGGTTTCCATATGCCTCTTCCCAGGGTTCATTGGCCACTGAATAGTTGAGATCAGCAGATTTTTGCCCCCAAGCAACACCTAAATATTGGGTCAATAGGATGATTATAAAAACAAATAAATTTTTCATTTTACTCGAATAGTTTTCTATTATTTATCCAAGTTGATTTCAGTCGTGTAAACTGGAATCAACTTTATATTTTTTATCTCTGGCAAGTTGGTTTTGGGCTTTTCCACTCCGGTAATTTCATCTGACCAGGGAAAAGCTTCCAGCTGTAATTTTAAAGGTTCATTTTCCATATACCTTTTCAAGCCTATCTCCCAAGGTTCTCCGTTATACAAATTGTCTGTAAGCACCCTGTTTTCCTTAGTGACTTTGGCCATGCCTCCCTGATAATCCACTTCCATAAACAGGTCGCTTAACTGTTCCGGAAGTTCTTTATTTAACTCCACTTCCCATTTGGTATTTGACAGCTGCTTGATGTTTGGTTTGGAATAGGCTTCAGGTAAATTGATACTAAACTCTTGGAAAACGCCATCCCCTCCAAGACTGCTTACCTGTCCATTTCTGGATTTTAACGATCCCATGGACGGAAATACTTTCAGGTCAATAGGTGATATTCCCCAACTGTTGCAGATAATCTTATCTTGATCAAAAAGTAAATCCGAAGTGGAAACAATTAATCTTTTTTGTCCATCAACATCTGCAATCCAAGTATTTTCAGCCTCTTCCCTACTTAGCAATACCAAGACAGCTTTTTCTCCATTTTTCGACCGAAGATCTATCTTTCTTGCATTATCGGTTCTTGGACGCATTAGGGCTTGACCATTTACCACCTCTTTTGTCCAATTATCACCATCCACTGATGCCACAGATAATGCATCAAAAGCCAATTCCACTTCCATGCCCTTTACCTTATAAAAAAAGTAATAAGGCAAGCCTTCATAGCTTATCTTAGCTAAAGGCTGTGCTGTGGCATAATTCAACATCACACCATTAATATCTAGATTAAATGGTAAGATAGCCGTGGTTTCCCCTGCCAGGGTCAATTCATTTTTCGGAAAGACCAGCTCTTCATCAGCCAGTTTTAATTTCAGTTGGAATTGTTTTTCCGGCATTGGCACCCGTACTTGGGTATTCCCCAAAAAAATAAAGCCACTTTTCCCATTGGTCCTTGCCACATACCTCAACCGATCTGTTTCCAGTTCATCCCTGACAGGATCTTCAGGCTCTATCACTTGCATTTGGGCCAGGTCACTTCCAAAACTGTTTACAAAATGATGCAGTGTTTTCAGGTATTTGTAGGATGCCCTGACTTGGCCAAACTCACCCAAGGGAGCTTGAAAATCATAGGAATCGGGGTAACCTGGCTCCTTCAAGCCGGGCAGTTGGGTTCCGCCCTGAAACATATAATAGCCCACCAGATTCATTCCCCTGCCTATTTGGTTTTGAAGATGGGCTTCCACCACATGGGGTTCGACTACAAAGCGGTTGCTAAAAGTCATCTGGCTACCACAGCCCTGCTCGCAAAGTCCTTTGGGGTATTTATGGACATCATAATACACTTTCCCCAGAGCATCGGTCATGATCCACTGGTCATTTCCATAAAGGAAATCCTTGGTGGCCTTACCTCCCCCTTTTTCCCATCCGCGATAAGGATAGGCCCCCTGAAGCGGAATCACTTCTGCCTTGCTATCATCAAAGACCGTATTGGCCGTCACTGTATAATAAACCGGCTTCATCCCTACTTCAACACTGATCTTTTTCAGTTCACTGATATGTTCTGGGTCACCTGAAGCATATTCGTTTTCCAGTTGAAGGCCAATAATCGGACCTCCTTCTTCAAACCACAGGCCTTCCACTTGATCAGCTATTTGATGGAATAATTTTCTACTTTCCGCTAGATACACAGTATCATTTGACCGCTTGCCTTTCATATCATTGATCCAATCAGGATGTCCACCATGTAGCTGCTCACCATGACACCAGGGACCAATGCGTAGCCAAACATATATATCATGCTTGGCACATAAATCCACAAAATGGCGCAAATCCTTGATCCCTGACCAATCCCACTTTCCCTGACTTGTTTCATGGGCATTCCAAAAAACATAAGTTGCCACAATCTGCAAGCCGGCACTTTTCATCTTTAAAATTTCCTCCTCCCAATAAGCTTGCGGATACCGGATGTAGTGAAACTCTCCCATCAGAGGAAACCAAGGCTCCCCGTTTTTTTCGAAGAATAGATTATTTACACCAAGGCTTTCTCCATCAGGATGGCTTCCCTTGAAGACCAAATCTACTTTTGGAACATTTTTGTTTACCTGACTGGCATCTAATTCATATGGCCTTTTCTGAGCATATACCCTACTACAAAACAATAAGGTCAAAAAAACAAATGACCATCGGTTTAACCAATAATTGTAATCTATTTTATTCACTTTATAACTTTTTTTCGTTTACAATTTTTTAATCAATGCTGAAGCTTCAGTCCAGCATTACTTTTACCATCACCGGTAAATGATCAGAGGGGAATTTCTGGTCATTGCTATCTGTCAACACTCCATAATGATCAACTTCCACTTTTTGATTTACAAAGACAAAATCAATTCTGTGCAC
>NZ_BAAHAP010000128.1:0-11827 GCF_054777495.1 Echinicola sediminis
GCTCCAAGTACAATGATCATTCTTTTGGCCTTCTCTTTGATTTCATGGGGGATTTTTCTTTTTCTCATGACCAGTACTGCCATACTGAGCGCAAGCAGTTGAGCTCCCAAACCAAAACCATTTAAAAAAAAGATTTTGTCAGGTTTGGCAAAAGGCTTTACGTGGTTGAACATCGGTATCAGACAAAGTAAGATGCCGATTATTCCTATGATAAAAGACCGCTGCAAAACCTTGCCCGGATCTTTGTCTGCTGGATTCATTATTTTGATGTTATTTTAGCTTTTCTATCCTCAAAGTAAGGGGTTATTTCAGACAAGGACATGGCGTTTAGGGTCATTTCTTTGGTCAGTCCTCCTTTTCTTCCTACCAAAACCCCATACTTCATATGGAAATAGCCGTTTTTTTCATGGGCATCCGGATTGATGGAGAGTTTTACGCCTTTTTCGAGCGCATAATGTACCCAACGCCAGTCAAGGTCTAATCGCCAGGGGTTGGCATTGATTTCGATGACCACTTGATGGTCCGCACATGCGTCTATGATTGCCCTGTGGTCGATGGGGTAGCCTTCCCTTCTCAATAATAGCCGCCCAGTAGGATGTCCCAATATAGTGGTGTAAGGGTTTTCAATGGCTTTTATCAACCTGTCGGTAGCTTTTTTGCGCGTCATGTTCAGGCTGCTGTGAATGGAGGCCACTATAAAATCAAAAGTAGCCAAGGTCTCCTCCGGGTAATCCAAACTTCCATCCAATAAGATGTCGCTTTCAATACCGCTGAAAATCTTGAATGGGGCCAGCTCTTTGTTCAGCTCCTTGATTTCCTCTTGCTGTAACGCCACTTTTTCGATGTCCAGCCCGCCCGCATAGGAAGCTGTTCTGCTGTGATCGGAAATGCCTAAATATTCATAGCCCAGTTCCTGGCAGAAGGTGGCCATTTCTTTCAAGGTATGCTTGCCATCGCTGTAGGTAGAGTGGTTATGCAGGATCCCTTTTAGGTCACTTTGTTCCAGCAGTTTCGGGAGTTTATTTTCTTTGGCCAATGCAATTTCAAAGTGGCCTTCCCGTAGTTCGGGGGCAATATATTCCAGACCGGCTTCTTTGTAGGCCGCTTCTTGGGATTCAAAACTCTTCGATTTAAAGAAACTCCCCAAGGTCTGATGCTCATCAAGAGCCGACAAGAGGTGTGTCTTGCTCGGGGTTTTGAGCAACTGTTCGTTCACAAAACTCGAAGGGGGCGCCGCATAAAACTCCACCTCCAACTCCTTTTCTTTTAATTTTCCTCTCCAGGTAAAAGGACTGGAAGTTTTTTTGTGCTGTTCGAGAGACGAAATTTGATGCAGCTTTTTTAAGTCCTCTTCACGCTGGGCAGTGCTGATTATCCAGGTTACTTTTTCGATGATTTCGATGTTTCGGGCGTAGTCACCGGTGACCTGTGTTTTGTGTTCACCAAAAAGTTGATCCAGCTGTTCCTGTAAGGCTTCCACCTCTTTTTCAATATCGGCATAGTGCCATTTTCCTTTGTTTGAGGCCATAAACTCCAGGGCCAAAAGGATACTTTCTTGTGTTTTGGCACCAAAACCTTTAATGCCCGCCACTTTCCCTGCTTGGCAGGCTTCCTGCAGTTCATGTACAGAAGTGATGTCCAGCTCTTTCCAGAGAACTTTGATCTTTTTAGGGCCGAGACCTTTGATCTCCAATACTTCTAAAAGTCCCTTGGGGGTTTTTTCCAAAAGTTCGTCAAGGTATTGATGGGTGCCCGTTTCCTGCAGTTGGGTGATGACTTCGGCAATACTTTTACCGATGCCGTTGATGTTTTGAAGTTCTTCTTTGCTGAGTCTTTCCAGGCTAATATTCCCTTGGTCGATGGAATAAATGGCGGAGGTATAGCTTCTTATTTTGAAGGCATTTTCCTCGTGCAATTCCATTAGCTGTGAGGTCAGCTTGAGTATTTTGGTGATGTTTTTATTGTCCAAAGCTTTCTACTGTTGTGGGTTTTTGGTCTTTACAAATGTCAGGAATAAAAGTTTTAAAATAAAATCATATCTCTTATCTTAAATGAAAGATTTAAGATAGAAATATGAGGTCACAAAGGAAGAAAATACTGGTATTATTTTTTGTTTTTTACAGTGCTTTTCTGGTGGCATCAGCCCAGGTACAGTTTGTCCAAAGGGTAGAGGTTCCTACGGAATGGGATGACCATGATTATATCGTTTTACCCACAGAAGAAGGGACCATTTCCTTTCGTACCAAGTCGGAAAGAGGCTTCGGGGCCCAGCAACGAATGCAGTATTTTACTACGGACAGGCAGTTGAATGCTTCTGAGGTGTTTGAGTTTCCCGTAGAAGATTTTTTTAATTTGGCAGGTTTTGATTTGGACGGGGAGCTGCTGTACCTGCTTTTTCAGAAGGGGGAGTCATTTTCATCGGAAAAGATTGTCTATGAAATAGAAATAGGCAGCCAGCGTCTTCGGACGGTTGAGATGGAAAATGTCCTGGATATGGAACTACAGGAGTTTTTGGTGATGGACAAGAAGGCCGTAATCATGGGTACGATGGATTACAGGCCCGTTATACAGGTTTTTGATACTGAGACGAAAAATATCATTACCGTGCAGGGGGTCTATCAGAATGAGGTCAGTATCCTGCAGATCCGCAAAGATGCCCAGTTGAAGATCTTCGATGTACTCTTGAGCAAAAGGGACCGATTTAAACAAAGGTCTGTGGGCATACTTACGTTCGATACAGAGGGGAACAAATTGCGGGAGGTGAAAGTGGAGCCGGACGAGCGACGTAACCTGGAAATAGTAGAAGGGGTGCTCACACCTATACAAGAGTATAAGCAGGTATTGATCGGGCCATATGGGGAGCGGCGAAGGGAGCCTAACAAAGGGATTTATCTTTCTAAGATCAACGAATTTGGCGAATATAGGAATGCTTACTATGGCCTGGAGGATTTTAAGAATTTTTACAACTATCTGCCGGAAAGGCAAAGAGAACGCAGAGAACGCTTGCTGGAGAGGGCAGTAGAAAAAGAGAAGAATATCACGATTCCGAATACCCTGGTGACCAGGGAAGTGGTGACCGGAAACGATTATTTTTTGGTGTACAATGATTATTACATGATCAGTTCAGGTAGGTTCAGTCCCAGGGATTTGATGTATTCCAGTGATTTTTACCGTTATGCCCCATTGAGCATGAGGAACCGGGTAATTGCCAGCGGATACCCCTATTATTACTCGGGCATGTCAGGCCCCATCCAGAGTAATGAATATAAGTTTATGGCGGCCCAATTTGTGTTGTTGGATCAAGAAGGGAATATGGTTTGGGACAATTCCCTGTCATTGGAAGACATTACCACTTTGGATCCAGGGAAATTTGGAGAGGTTAGCTTCGATGGGCAAAGCTTGTTTTATCTTTATCTGGAGGAAGACAAATTGAGGTTTAGCCATATTATGGACGGGGAGATAGTGCAGTCAAATGAAGAGATTGAACTGGCTTTGATCAATGAAGAGGAAAGGATAAAGGAAAACCAAGATGAAAGCCTGTCGCTGCGGTGGTGGTATGATGATTATTTCTTGCTCACAGGAAAGCAAAAGGTCAGGTTTTTGGACGAAGAAGGAAAGCAGGATACCCGAGAGGTATTTTTTATGACCAAGATCAGGGCTTATGAATCCGAATTGCCAATTTTGGAATAGTGGATTTACAAGCGGTTTCTATGAATGCAGCTTGACAGGCATGGTGATGAAGATACAACTTCCATTATATAATCTCTAGGAGCAAAGGCTGATTCTAATTTATTTTTATATTTGTGCTCAAATCACAGCTATGCAAAAAAGACTCGTCTTAGACCAAAAGCAAATTGCCATTACTTTAGATCGGTTTTGTCATCAGTTGATCGAAAATCACGATGATTTTAAGGATACTGTTTTGTTGGGGCTGCAGCCCAGAGGGCCACTGGTGATGGACCGAATAGTAAAGAGACTCAAGGAAATTAGTGGAGTGGAGGTGCTGTCCGGTTATCTGGATGCCACTTTTCACCGGGATGACTTCAGAAGAAGGGACATCCCTCTAAAAGCCAATGAGACAAAAATCAATTTTTTGATTGAAAACAAGAAGGTGGTTTTGGTTGACGATGTGTTGTTCAAGGGGCGTTCTGCCAGGGCAGCCATGGATGCCATGATTGCTTTTGGGAGGCCCAAAAAGGTGGAGCTGATGGTGTTGATAGACCGGAAATATACCCGGGACTATCCGATTAAACCGGATTATTGTGGGCGGCAGGTAAATACGCTGGAGAGTCAATATGTAAGTGTTGAGTGGGAAAACCAGGGATTTGCGGAGGATGCGATTTGGATAACAGAAAAAGAAGTTAAAAGCTAAGGATGCAACAGCTAAGTACCAAACATTTATTGGGTATCAAAGGAATTACTGCGGATGATATCCAGTTGATTTTCGAGACTGCGGACAATTTTAAGGATGTTATCAATCGCCCTATCAAGAAGGTGCCTTCTCTCAGGGACATTACCATTGCGAACGTTTTTTTTGAAAATTCCACCAGGACGAAGCTTTCGTTTGAATTGGCCGAGAAAAGACTTTCGGCCGACGTTGTGAACTTTTCATCCAGCACCAGTTCAGTGAAGAAGGGGGAAACCTTGGTGGACACTGTAAACAACATCCTTTCGATGAAGGTGGACATGGTCGTTATGCGGCACAGCAGTCCTGGAGCACCGCATTTTCTCTCCCAAAATATCGATGCCAATATTGTCAATGCCGGAGACGGTACACATGAACATCCTACCCAAGCACTCTTGGATGCTTTTTCAATTAGGGAAAAGCTAGGGGACGTAGCCGGAAAAAAGGTGGCAATCATAGGTGATATCCTCCATTCCAGGGTGGCCCTTTCCAATATTTTCTGCCTTCAAAAATTAGGGGCGGAAGTGATGGTATGTGGGCCGGTTACCCTATTGCCAAAATACATCGCCAGCCTAGGAGTAAAAGTGGAATATGATGTAAAAAAGGCCTTGCAATGGTGTGATGTTGCTAATATCCTTAGGATTCAGTTGGAGCGGCAACAGATAAAATATTTCCCTTCCTTAAGGGAGTATTCTCTTTACTATGGCGTGGACAAGAAGTTGTTGGATCAGCTCGACAAAGAGATCGTGATCATGCACCCAGGCCCGATCAACCGAGGAGTGGAATTGAATTCAGATGTGGCCGATAGTGAACATTCCATTATCCTGAACCAGGTGGAAAACGGAGTGGCCATCAGAATGGCTGTACTTTATTTATTAGCTGGAGGTAAATAAACAAAAATTAATTGCTGGACATTATTCAAGCTTAAAGTGGCGCTTTCTCGATGCCGGATGTGGAGTAGGCCGATGGTTGAATAGAATAATAGGTTAATCGGCTACGGGCCATTTGGTTAACCTGGCTAAGCTCATCCATTGTTAATCATATACATGAAAAGGAACGGTTAGTTTTTGCTGGCCGTTCCTTTTTTCTTTGGTTTAGGAAGGATTTGAGTTTGGATATTGTTACTTTATTGTAAGTGGGCAAGGGGCTGTCACGAGTAAAAAATATTTGTAAATTGCGATACATAACCCAATAAGTCATGATATACAATTCTATTATAGAAACCATAGGAAATACGCCATTGGTGAAGCTGAATAAACTGACCAGAGGCATTAAAGGACAAGTCCTTGTCAAAGTAGAGTATTTCAACCCGGGAAATTCTGTAAAGGATAGAATGGCGATCAAGATGGTGGAGGATGCTGAAAAGGCAGGTGTCCTGCAGCCAGGAGGGACGATAATAGAAGGTACCAGCGGAAATACAGGGATGGGGCTTGCTTTGGTAGCCATTGCCAAAGGCTATAAATGCATTTTTACAATGGCCGATAAACAGTCCAAAGAAAAAATCGATGTGCTCAAGGCAATGGGGGCAGAGGTGATCGTTTGTCCAACAAACGTGGCACCCGATGATCCCAGGTCGTATTACTCTGTGGCCAAAAAATTAAACAGGGATATACCCAATTCCTTTTACCCCAACCAGTACGATAACCTTTCCAATTGGCAGGCCCACTATGAAACTACAGGCCCTGAAATCTGGGAGGATACAGCAGGTAAGATCACCCATATTGCTGCAGGAGTGGGGACAGGGGGGACCATGACCGGTACGGCCAAGTACCTCAAAGAGCAAAATTCTCAAATAGTCTCCGTGGGTATAGATACCTATGGTTCTGTTTTTAAGAAATATAAGGAGACCGGGGTGTTTGATGAAAATGAAATATATCCTTATCTCACTGAAGGAATCGGTGAAGATATTCTGCCCAAAAACGTTGACTTTTCAGTGATAGATCACTTCGTGAAGGTAACGGATAAAGATGCTGCTGTCATGACCAGAAGGCTGTCAAGAGAGGAGGGCTTGTTTATTGGCTGGTCCTGTGGATCTGCAGTACATGGAGCCTTGGAATATGCAAAAGAACATTTAAAAGAAGATGATACCATGGTGATTATCTTGCCCGACCATGGAACCCGTTATCTCGGAAAAGTCTACAATGACGACTGGATGAGAAATCACGGCTTTTTGGAAGACGTGACTTTTGGAACGGCAAGGGATATCATTGGAAGCAGAAACGGTAATTATGAGCTGGTAGTTGCCCATAAAGGCGACAAGGTGAAAAATGCCATAGAACTGATGAATGCCAAAAGTGTGTCTCAAATACCCGTGATGGAGAACGGACATGTGATAGGAAGTATTACGGACAATAAACTTTTGAGTAAAATCATCGTGAATCCTGACCTAAAAGATGCCAATGTAGAAGAGGTAATGGAGGACTCCATGAAATTTGTAGCCATGGACAGTACCTTGGACGTGCTTTCTTCCATGGTGGATAAGGAAAAAGCGGTTTTGGTAAGGGATGACCTGCACCAAATCCATATTATCACCAAGCATGATATTTTGGGGGCTATCACTAAGTAAAAAGTTACTGGGTAAATTTTCCGGTAGGATTATCTGTTGATCAGTGATTTGGTTACTTGTTAAGTTGTTTGACCTGATAAAGAACCATTTCACTCTACAACATTATTGAGATTTATGGATAAAAACAGTATTGTACGCCTTATTTCCACAGGTTATGATTTTGACGTGAGGGAGGCATTCAAAAAAGGGTGGGAGTTATTTACCCTAAAGCCATTGTTGTCTGTCGGCTACACAGGTTTTATCGTTTCATTGCAAATGCTATTTATTTTGTACTTGAGAGAGTATGCGCTTCTTTACAGTATCTTCTTGGCGGGGCCGCTTTTTTCAGGGTTTTATTTTGTGGCGAACAAATTAAAGTCGGGGGAGGAAATTATCTATCCAGATTTTTTTAAGGGCTTCCAATATTATATTCCTATTATCCTGATTTGGTTGATAGGTCAGGTGTTGGTTTCCATAGGTTTGGTCCTGTTTGTTGTACCGGGGATTTACCTTTTGGTGGCCTATTCCTTTGCTATCTTACTGAATATTTTTGCCGGGTTGGATTTTTGGGATTCGCTGGAATTCAGCAGGAGGCTGGTGACAGTGAAATGGTGGAAGTTTTTTGTCCTACTATTGTTCCTGGTTGTATTGAATATTCTGGGGGCTTTGCTTTTTGTTGGTGTTCTGTTTACCATTCCATTGTCATTCTATGTGTCTTATTGTGTTTTTGAAGAAGTGACCAAAGGAGCACTGGTGGAGGGATAGACTGAAATTTTGCTGGTATTGTTTTTGTGGCGATATTTGCTGAAAATCAGAACATTGTGAAGAAACGGAAGACGACCAGAAAAGCAAGGCAGAAAGTAATTATAGGTTTTTTATTGGCGATATTTTTGGTGCTCAGTGTGAGTGCTGTTACCTATTTTAGTTTAGATAAGCTGCTCAATACAGTAGAAAGCCTTTCCGAACCCAGTGAAAGGATACAGCAGCTCAATGCCCTGCTTGCTGATGTATACCAACTGGACAAGGTGAAAGGCAACTTTAATCCAGAAGGAGATTCTACCGTGGCGGAAAATTACCTCGATCTTATAGAGGGACGCCTGAACTACTTGGAGCAATATGCCAACGATACAGCAGAGCAGCGTCATCTCAAGCAGATCAATTTTAATATCAATGAGCTGGTAGTCGTCTATAATGGTCTCAGGGACGTCAAGGAAAACCTGATCAATCGAAATTTTAGTAGAGAGGCATTAAAGAACCTGGAAACCAAAATCAAACGGCAGGAGGAAATCAACCGCTTACAAAGCCTGGGTAGGATTAGGTTTGATCATAAGATTAGAAGAACCAACAGACCCAATACAGGCTTTAATGGGCCCAAGAAAGTGATCTCTGAAGAAAATGCGCGGAACGCAAATTTGATGACGGCGGCCGAAATGGAGAACCTCAAAGATGCCTTTCAGCAGTTTAGACCTCAGTTGGATCCCAAGGATACACTCAATAAGGCGTTCAAGACTGATGTAGATTCCGTTTTATATACCTTTAAAAGTATTCTTTTGGATATCAATTATCAAGAGAAAGAGCTTAGATCGAAGTTAGCGGATTTGGAAGGTGAGCTCAATCAAAAGAACAAAGCACTGATAGCCGAGATTCAGTCGGTGATATCTATTCTCCAAAAGGATGCATTGAAGGAAGTGCAGGAAAAGAACAGTTCCCTTTATGATCTGGCATTTGATGTCTCAATACTTCTGGGAGTGCTGATTTTTGTAGGTGTAGTAGGTTCCTCGGCTTTTATTTATAGTATCCTTACGGAAATCAACAAGGAGGCGAATTATCGGGACGAGCTGGAGAAAGCCAAGGAAAGATCGGATAAACTGGCAAAAGCCAAACAGAATTTTTTGGCCAATATGAGCCATGAGATCAGGAATCCTCTGCACACTATACAGGGCTACAATGCAGCCATTAAGAAAACCAAAATGAGCCCTGACCAGGAGGATTATGTAAACATGGTGGGATTTGCTGCAGAAACCCTCTCGGGCATTGTTAATGATATCCTGGACCTGTCCAAACTGGAAGCAGGGAAAATAGCCATTGAAAACATCCCTTTTGATCCCCATAAACTTTTCATGTCCATCAAAAGCTCCTTTGAGCTAAAGGCTGCCGAAAAACGAATTGATTTCAACTGGAAGCTTGATTTGCCAAGGGATAAATGGCTGGAGGGAGATGAACTTAGAATCAGTCAAATCCTGAATAACCTTATCAGCAATGCCCTTAAGTTTACAGAGAAAGGTAAGGTGGAAGTCTCCATTGGCTATGATGAAAAGGGCTTTCTGCTGATGAAGGTAGAGGATACAGGAATTGGGATGACAGATGAATTTAAGGAAAATGTTTTCCAAGAATTTAACCAGGGAGACGGTTCCATAAACAGACGGTACGGCGGAACGGGTTTGGGATTGGCAATTGTCAAGCGGATGCTGGATCTCCAAAAAGGGGAAGTGCTGCTGGATTCGACAAAAGGGGAAGGAACAACTGTCAGTATCAAGATACCGGCAAAAATGATTGAAGCTCAGTATGAGGCGGTTGAAGAGGTTGGTACCTACGTGGATATTTCCCATTTGAAGGTTTTATTGGTGGATGATGACTCCGTGGGGCTTAAGTTTGCCAAGCTGCTCTTAGAAAGTAATGGAGCCGAGGTGACAGATTATCTGGGGGGAATTAAAGTCAAGGAAGAATTTGAGGAAAAGTCATTTGATATTATGCTGATTGATATTCAGATGCCGGAGGTGAGTGGATATGATGTGCTTAGGATTTTAAAGCAAAGGGATTTATATAAAGATGTACCTGCAGTGGCCATTACGGCCAATGTGTTTGCCAAAGAAACCGATAAGATTTCTGAAGCAGGTTTCGATTCCATCGTGTTGAAGCCGTTTAAAGAAGAGCAGCTTTTGCAGGAAATAGGAAGAGTCCTCAAGTTAGAAGCCAAAGAAAGTTTGGGAATAACACCGCCTGTGTATAGCGCAGACATCAACGAGGAATGCTATGATACCTCTGACCTGAGGAAGTTCTGTATGAATGATGAAGAGATGCTAAAAGATGTGTTGACTGATTTTTGCGCCACTACCTCCCAAGATTTGGTAGACCTAGGTCTAGCCAGTAAGTCAGGTGACCTGGAGCAGCTGTTGGAGGTGTCCCATAAGTTAGGGAGTAGGTTAGGGCAACTTAAAATTAAAACAGGGACATTGGCCAGGGGATTGGAATATGATCTTAAAGAAGGGAATATTTCTCATACTGATGAAGTGGTGAGAAAAATAAAAGCTGATACTCTTCAGGTCTTGGATAGAATCCTTGAAGATTATCAGCTTTTAAAGAAAGTAGGATAGGCAGTGACGTCACTCTATGCCATATTTTTCAATTTTATTATAGAGGGTTTTCCTATCTATTTTGAGGATTTTTGCCGCTCTAGATTTGTTGTGTTTTACTTCGTTAAGGGTTTTGATGATCATGGCCTTTTCCTGGATTTCAAAGGAAGATTTCAGGTCAGTAGCCCCTTGGGCCATGGATGAAGGGTCTTCAGGTAGCAGGAGATCTACAGGCAGGGCTTCTTTTTGAATTTGACCATCATTGCTCAACAGCACAGCTCTTTTAATGACATTCTTCAATTCCCTTAAATTGCCGGGCCAGTTGTAGTTTTGGAAGATGGTCATTACTTCCTCGCTAAAACCTTCCACCTCTTTATCAAGGGACTCGTTGGCGTCCTGTAAGAAGATTTCGGCATAATGGAAAAGGTCTGCTTTTCGGTCTCTTAAAGGGCTTGATTTGAGACTGAATTCATTGAGGCGGTGATAGAGATCCTCCCTAAAGTCTCCGGATTTGGCTGCTTGTCCGAGGTCTTCATTGGTTGCCACAATAATTCTGACATCCACGGGAATGTCCTTGGTACCACCGATTTTCCTGATTTTCCGTTCTTGGATTGCCCTGAGCAATTTTATTTGGACCTCATAGCTGAGATTTCCTATTTCATCCAGGAAGATGGTTCCGCCATTGGCCATTTCAAAATGCCCTGTTTTATTGTCCATGGCACCAGTAAAGGCTCCTTTCACATGGCCGAAGAGTTCACTGCCGGCCAATTCTTTTGACAATGCCCCACAGTCAATGGCCACAAAGGGCCCGTCTTTTCTATTGGATTTTTCATGAATCCTTTTTGAAATGTATTCTTTTCCCGTACCACTTTCACCAAGTACAACCACACTCATTTCAGTAGGAGCAACCAGTGAAATGTACTGTTCAAGTTGGGTAGCCTCAGGGCTTTTTCCAACCACGTATTGGTTGTTGGTTTTAGGATGGTTTCTTGATTGTGATGGACCGTCCGATGTGGCGTTAGACGATTGTTCCTGCGAGGCATAGCTCTGCGCAGGATCTGATTTTAGCGCTTCTTTTACAGTGGCCAAAAGCTCGTCAGGGTTGACCGGCTTGGTAATGTATTCGAAAGCTCCCAATTTCATCGATTTTACGGCTGTCCGGATATCGGAATAATTGGTGATTAGTATTACCCTGGTGTTTTTGTATTCTTTGATTATACTTTCTAATACTTCCATGCCTGTGCCATCAGGAAGTCTGTAGTCAGTTATTACCAAGTCACAGGGCTGTTTTTCCAGTTGGGCGAAGGCATCCTTGATCTTTGTGGTCGTAGTAACGGTGTACTGATGCTTCTCAAGGAAGTTTTTGATGATTTTGGAGTAGGTCAAATCATCTTCAATAAGAAGTATATTTTCCTTAGCCATAAGTTTTAATTAACGGTAATCTAATAATAGCTGAAACTATGCCATAAATTCAAGTTTACGACAATTTTTTATCTCCTAAGGAATAGTCCCTTCCCAGGACCA
>NZ_BAAHAP010000129.1:0-11710 GCF_054777495.1 Echinicola sediminis
TGGAGGCGATAATTGATCAGCTTCTCAGGGATTATGGACATGAGGAGAAGGTAGAAGGGGTAAAAAGGTATGGTTCAGGCCATATTCATAAGACCTATTTGGTGGACAGCATCAAGGAGCAATTTATCCTCCAGAGTTTTAATCAAAGTGTGTTTCCTTATCCGGATCGTATTGCCGGAAACCTACAGCTGGTGAAGGACCATTTGTCCGATAAACCCTTGGATTTTTTCCTTCCGCTGCCGATAAAAACCACTTCGGGCCACTTGTTTACCGATCATGAAGAGGGCTGCTTTCGTCTGTTTCCCTATGTGACCGGGGAGTGTATCGATAAGGTGGAGGAGCCACAGCAGGCATTTTTGGCCGCCCAGGCTTTTGGGGGCTTTATCAAAGCCTGTGTCGGGATAGAGGCCAATAAGCTTTCAGAGGTAATTGAAGGCTTTCATGACCTGTCGCTTCGCTACCGTCAATTTGAAACAGCCCTGAAAAATACCAAGGTGGAGTTGGTAGGGGAAGTGGAAAAGCTGGTTGCATTTTATAAGAAGCAAGTGTTACTGGTGAGGCGTTACAAGCATTTTGAAGAGGTGCTGCCAAAACGTGTGACACACAACGATACCAAGATCAACAATGTCATTTTCGACCCTAGCTTTGATAAGATCAATGCGGTGATCGACCTGGATACGGTGATGCCCGGCTACGTGTTTTACGATTTCGGGGATTTGGTAAGGACGGTTACCTGTACCGAGGAAGAATCCTCTGTGGATTGGGAAAAGATAGATGTGGACCTGAACAAATATGCAGCCTTGTTGGAAGGCTTTGTTGCTGCTATGGGGGATGTGCTGACCGAGGAGGAAAAGGAGTCTCTACCCTTTGGAGGCGAGATGATGGCCTGCATTATGGGGCTACGTTTTTTGACGGATTATTTGAACGGCAATATTTATTATCCGATAAGTTATCCTGAACAGAACCTTGATCGTGCCAAGAATCAGGCCCTGTTGCTTCAGGCACTCCAAAGTAAAAGGGAAGATATCGGAACATTGATGGAACGCGTTTCCTGATTATATGCCATTGCAATAAACTAGTTGCCAGCTGCTTTTAAGGTTTTGCTGGTTAGAGAAAAGCAGTGAATAACAGCCTTTGTCCGTTTTTGGATATCTTCGTAACCATGGCCTTTTCTGAAAGAATCGAAGTAGTTTTCTTCCATTAATCGGTGGAGAAGTATTTTTATCTTTTTCAATGGAGCAGCAGAGAGTTATTCTGTGTATTTTGGGATAATTCAGTGCATGCCTTTTATTTCGTACTAGGCCCTTGGACATGAATAATTACATGAACGGAGGAGATCAATTTGTAAATTTTTTTGTATCTTGGTGTTCTTGTTGTAAAAAATTTGTCAAAATAAACGAATGGCGACCACCATTTAGATAACCTGCACATTATGAAAAAGAGAACCTTTCTCAAAAATACCGCGGCTTTGGCTGCTGTTTCTATGCTGCCTGGATCAGCTTGGTCTTTTACAAAGGCGAAAAAACTTCGTACAGCCCATATTGGTCTTGGCATGATGGGGATTGCCGACTTGAACTCCATGACTTCGCATTCTTCAGTGGAAGTAGTGGCGCTTTGTGAAGTGGATTCCAAGTTATTGGCCAAGGCAAAAGCCATGCATCCCAATGCAAAAACGTATTCGGATTACAGAGAAATGATGAAGGACATGGCCGACAAGATAGATGCTGTAGTGGTGTCTACTCCGGACCATACCCATGCTCCGGCATCCATGTTGGCCATGGAAAAGGGCAAGCCGGTATATTGCCAGAAGCCTTTGACCCACCACGTTACGGAGGCGAGGGCCATGAAGAAATTTGCTGAGGATAACAATATTATCACCCAGATGGGGATTCAGGTCCATTCATTCTATGATTATATGTTGGCCACTCACCTGATCAGGGAAGGTATTATCGGTAAGGTGAAGACGGTAAGGGCCTGGTCTCCAAAAAACTGGGGCTATGATGGTGCTGCACCTGAGGGCTCAGATCCTGTTCCATCCCACTTGGACTGGAACCTTTGGTTGGGGACTTCAGCTGAGCGACCTTACAAAGAGGGCGTTTACCACCCTGGCAACTGGAGAAAATTATTGGACTATGGCTGTGGTACTCTAGGTGACATGGGGGTTCATATTTTTGACACTCCTTACAATGCCTTGGAGCTGGATGTGCCTATGACCATCAAAAACAAATGCCGTAAGCCTACCGGCTTTGGTTTCCCGGAGAAAAATGAAGTGACTTATAAATTCCCTGGCACGCCCTATACCACCAAAACTTTGAAGTGGGTATGGTATGACGGTCCAGGTGCCCCTGAGGACCACAAGGATCTCAAACTGCCAAACGGCGATAAATTGCCTGATCAAGGGGCCATGTTTATCGGCGAAGACGGCAGAAGGTTGTTGTTGCCTCACTTTATGCAATTGCCTAAGCTGATTGTGGATGGCGAGTACCAGGAGCTGGACCTCAGCGGTACGGAGCATTTGGGAGAGCCGGTAAGGGACTACGGCTCCGAAGGGGACAAGCATTACCATCAGTTTGTGGATGCCTGCCTGGGCAAAGGAGAATGTAGTGCGCCTTTCTCATATTCGGCCAGATTGACCGAAACGATTTTGTTGGGAACCATTGCCGGTCGCTTCCCAAATAAGAAATTGCACTGGGATGCGAAGACGGCACGTTTTGCCGAGGATGAAGCCAATGCCTTATTGGATGCACCCTACAGGGAATTTTAATGATAATTAACATAAGAAAAAAAAGGGGCTTCGGTCCCTTTTTTTGTGCCCAACTAATTTTTTGACTTGATCCTGACTTTTAGCCTTTACCTGAGAAAAGAGGCAGGGGTAATCTCTGATGTAGCTGTTCTAGTTACCCAAATTCATTGAAATATCCATTATTTTAGCTTAAATTACATAATACCGAAAACTCAATTTATGGCTTATAACACCTTTTTAGCAGATCGAATAGAACATGTCCTGGGTAGGTCAGGTAAGCCTTTTGAGGCAAAGAAAATGATGGGTGGGCTGTGCTTTATGGTCAACGGTAAGATGTCCATCGGGGTACATGAAGACAGGATCATGGCACGAGTAGGGCCTGAGCAATATGCGGAGGCATTGCAGCAGCCGGGCTGCATGGAAATGAATTTTACCGGAAAAAGTATGAAGGGGTTTGTATTTATAGATGGTACCGTGGTGGACACCGAACCGCAACTGGAATACTGGATCGATAAGTGCCTGCAGTTTAACCCTCAGGCCAAATCAAGCAAAAGAAGAAAGAAATAGCTATTTTTGATTTGTTATCTTCTTCCCGATAGGCATTTCTAAAGAAAGTATGACCTCCGATCGAAAAGTTCTTCCCCTCATTGTTTTTTCCCAGTTTTGCTGTACCTCTCTTTGGTTTGCCGGCAATGCGGTGATGGAGGAGCTGCTCAGGGATTTTCAATTGGACATAAGTGCCTTGGGGCACCTGACTTCAGCGGTGCAACTCGGGTTTATTGCTGGTACCTTGGTTTTTGCCTCGTTGAACATTGCTGATCGTTATTCGCCCTCAAAGGTTTTTCTGCTCTCCGCCGTCTTGGGTGCCGTTTTCAATCTGGGTACGCTCTGGTCAGGGAATACATTGGCCAGTCTCCTTGTCTTTCGTTTTTTGACGGGATGTTCCTTGGCTGGAATCTATCCGGTAGGGATGAAGATTGCCGCGGATTATTTTGAAAAAGGCTTGGGCAAGTCCTTTGGTTTTCTGGTCGGTGCTTTGGTACTGGGGACTTCCTTTTCCCATTTTTTAAAAGCATTTACGGCAGGATTGCCATGGCGCTCGGTGATCTGGTTCACCTCTGTCCTGGCCTTAAGTGGAGGGCTAGTGATAGGGGCAATGGTTCCTAATGGTCCTTTCCGAAGACCAGCCACACAACTCGACCTGTCCGCCCTGTTCAGGATCTTTCAAAAGCCCTCCTTTAGAGCGGCTGCTTTTGGCTATTTTGGCCATATGTGGGAGCTGTATGCTCTATGGGCATTTGTTCCGCTTATCCTGAGGACTTATCAAGCTTTTCATCCCGGAGTTTATTTTGACATTTCCCTGTGGTCATTTTTGATTATTGGTGTCGGAAGTATGGGCTGCGTTGTTGGGGGGCTTTTATCTCAGCGCTGGGGGAGTAAGCAGCTAGCCTCGACAGCCCTGACACTATCGGGGGCATGCTGTTTTATTTCTCCACTGCTCTTCCTTCAGGGTTCAGCAACCTTGTTTTTGCTGTTTCTTTTGGTTTGGGGCCTGGCAGTGGTGGCGGATTCACCTTTGTTTTCTACCCTTGTGGCCAATAATGCCCCCGCTGAAAACAAAGGCACGGCTTTGACCATTGTCAACTGCATCGGTTTTTCCATCACCATTTTTAGTATCCAATTGCTGAATTTTTTGAGGGAGGAACTGGATCTCCGCTACATTTATCTCTTTTTGGTGCTCGGGCCAGTTTTGGGACTCTGGGCATTGTGGAAAAAATAGCTACTCTGGATATTCCGGTAGGCATTAAGGCGACAGCTTATGGCTGACTTTGGTTAATTATCCACCCCTTCAATAGTTTTTCAGCGTATTAAAAATTAATTTGTGGCCGAGTTTGATTTGACCACCAAGTAAGCAGGAAATTGCCGGGATTCTTTGATACCAAAATTGAGTTTCTGAAGGGAGTAGGCCCACAAAAAGCAGCTTTGATCAATAAAGAGCTGAACATTTTTACCTTTGGTGAGCTTCTTCAGCATTATCCATTCCGCTACGAAGACCGCACCCAATTCTACAAAATCAACCAAATCAACGGCAATCTGGAGCACGTGCAGGTAATCGCCCGCATCCGCAAGGTAGAAGCTATTGGCATGGCGCGGAAAAAGAGGCTGGTGGCCTATATTGAAGACGATACGGGAGAGATGGAGCTCACCTGGTTCAAGGGCATACAGTGGGTGGCCAAAAAATTGGTGCCCGGCGCTACCTATATTTTCTTTGGCAAGCCCAACCAATATGGCCGGCGCTATAGCATAGCCCATCCAGAAATGGAACCTTTGACGGCAGCCAAGGAAGAAAAAAGCTTCTTTCAACCGGTTTACCCTACTACTGAAAAGCTCCGGGCCAGGTTTTTGGACAGCAAGGGGATCTCGCGTATCATGGAGGTGCTGGTTCAAAATGCCTTTCCCCAGATTCAGGAAACACTGCCTGCAGAGATTTTGCAACGCTTTAACCTGATGCCCAAAAAGGAGGCAATCAAGCAAATCCATTTTCCCAATGATCCTGAGCTGCTGAAGCGGGCCAGGTTCAGGTTGAAATTTGAGGAGTTTTTTTTCGTCCAACTGCGCCTGCTCAAACTCAAACTGACCCGTACCGAAAAGTTCAAGGGACAGATCCTTAAACAGATCGAACTGCTCAACCAGTTTTATACCGATCATTTGCCTTTCGAGCTGACCAATGCGCAAAAACGGGTGATCAAGGAGGCTTATGCCGATATGCGCTCCGGTAAGCAGATGAACCGCCTGATTCAAGGGGATGTGGGCAGTGGAAAAACCATGGTAGCCTTTATCTGTGCCCTGATCGCTATCAGTTCAGGAACCCAGACCTGCCTGATGGCTCCCACTGAAATCCTTGCCTCCCAGCATTATGAGGGGCTGCGGGAGTTTGCAGATAAAATGGGGTTGCGTATTGACTTGCTGACGGGCTCCACCAAGAAGTCCGCAAGAAAGCGTATACATGGAGAGCTCCTCAATGGGCAGCTGCACATTCTGATCGGCACGCATGCCTTGCTGGAAGACGTGGTGCAGTTTCACAATTTGGGATTGGCCATCGTGGATGAGCAGCACCGCTTTGGTGTGGCGCAAAGGGCCAAGCTATGGGCCAAGAATAGGGATTTCTACCCGCATGTGCTGGTCATGACGGCTACTCCTATACCAAGGACCTTGGCGATGACCCTGTATGGGGACCTGGATATTTCGGTCATTGATGAACTGCCTGCAGGCAGAAAGCCCATTCAGACGGTACACCGCTTTGACAAAGACCGCCTAAAAGTCTTTGGCTTTATGAAAAAGGAAATTGAGCTGGGGAGGCAGATTTATGTGGTTTACCCCTTGATCGATGAATCCGAAAAGATGGACCTGAAAAGCCTGATGGATGGTTATGAGAGTGTTTGCCGGGCTTTCCCCCAGTACCCAATCAGCATCGTGCATGGAAACATGAAGCCTGCGGACAAGGATTTTGAGATGCAGCGCTTTGTCAAGGCAGAAACCAAAATCATGGTGGCGACCACGGTCATCGAAGTAGGGGTCAATGTGCCCAATGCTTCGGTGATGGTCATCGAGAATGCCGAGCGTTTTGGCCTTTCCCAACTGCACCAGCTTCGGGGAAGGGTAGGCCGGGGAGCGGAACAGTCTTACTGTATCTTGATGAGCAAATATGAGCTTTCCAAAGACAGCCGGGTCCGTCTGGATACCATGGTGAGGACCAATAACGGATTTGAAATTGCCGATGTGGACTTGAAACTTCGTGGACCGGGAGATTTGATGGGGACACAACAAAGCGGCGTGGCCGATCTGCTGATAGCCGACCTCAGCAAGGATGCTCCTATTCTTACCATGGCGCGGGATGCTGCACAACAACTGGTTCAGGAAGACCCCGAGCTGGTTCTTCCGCAAAATGCTATGGTACTAAGGCAGGTCAAGAACCAAAAGAAACATGCGGTGAATTGGAGTAGGATAAGTTAGTAGGGAGTATTTAGTATTGAGTCTTGAGTCTTGAGTAACTAGTATCAAATATGAAGGAATGATGAATGTACCATACCGAATGATGCATGACGGAGCTGTTCGGAATTTGCAATTCCGAACCGGAATAGTTGAAGCTGTCTCATAAGTAAATTACGCTAAGTCTTAAACACGTAATATTTCGCCGTCGACATGAAAGGCAATGAAGAATGGGCCCGCCCCAAAGGGGCAGATTAATAATAGCCTGGGGCTGCCACCCCAGGCAAAGGTGGCCGTAAGGGGCATGTTTTGGCCGGATGGATAGAAATAGGGCATACAACTTGCCGCCAAAACCCGTGGATTTTAAAAGAGGGCTTTAACGAAGCTGTTCGGAATTTGGAATTCCGAACTGGGATAGTTGAAGCTGTCTCATAAGTAAATTGCGCTAAGTCTTAAACACGTAATATTTCGTTGTCGTCATGAAAGGCAATGAAGAATGGGCCCGCCCCAAAGGGGCAGATTAATAATGGGGCTGCCGCCCCAGGCAAAGGTGGCCGTAAGGGGCATGTTTTGGCCGGATAAATAGAAGTAGGGCATACAACTTGCTGCCAAAACCCGTAGATTTCAATAGAGTGCTTTAACGAAGCTGTTCGGAATTTGCAATTCCGAACCGGGATAGTAGGGATTTGTAATCCCTTTTTACCCCTATGTTTTCCTGAATTAATCGAAGACCTTAGAGTTGCTGTCAGAAGCATTCTTGCTTTCTGAAATTTTCCAATCTTTAGATCTTTCAATTCTACCATCCACCAATCTTCCCGTCCCAAACATTTCCTTTTCATTGATTTTTCCCCTTATTTCGGGGCATGGATTGGCAATGGATCATGGACGGCCTGGTAGCAGGCCTGCAACAGATAACTTGGCTGGAAACAGTTGCGGTGTTTTTTGGGCTGGCCAGCGTGTACTTTTCCATGCGCGAAAATATATGGGTCTATCCTACCGGTATCATCAGCACCTTGATCTATGTAGGGATTTGCCTGGATGTGAAGCTTTATGCAGATATGGGCATCAATGCCTATTATTTCTCAATGTCCATTTACGGTTGGTACGTGTGGACCCACCCAAAACAAGGAAAAGAGGTATTGCCGGTGACCTGGCTGAAGTGGAAAGGCTGGCTGTTTTCCATTGGCCTACTGCTGGTCTCTTACGCGGTTTTGTATTTTGTTTTATCCAGCTATACAGACAGTGATGTGCCTTATTGGGATTCCTTTACCACTTCCTCGGCTTTTGTGGGCATGTACCTGATGGCCAAAAAAAAGGTGGAAAATTGGATTGCCTGGATCATCACCGATTTGGTTTCTGTCCCTCTTTACTTTTACAAAGGGCTGGTGTTAACCTCTTTTCAGTTCCTGTTTTTCACTATTTTGGCGGTCATTGGACTGATCGCCTGGATGAAATCTGCTAAAAAATATGCAAAGGAAGCTTAAGAAAGTTGTTGTCATAGGTCCGGAGTCTACGGGAAAAAGTACCCTTACCGCCGCGCTAGCAAAGCACTTTGAAGCCCCTTGGGTGAAGGAGTATGCCCGGGAGTATATTGATAGGCTGAACAGGGAATACGACTATGGAGATTTGCTGGCAATAGCAAAAGGACAATTGGATTTGGAGGACAAACAGGCCCAAAAAGCAGACGGACTTCTTTTTTGTGACACTGACTTACATGTGCTTCAGGTTTGGAGCGAACACAAATACCGTAAAACGGCCTCTTGGATCATCGAACAACTCTCTACGAGGAAATATGACCTCTATTTATTGACGGATATAGACATTCCTTGGGAGGCTGATCCCCAGCGGGAATATCCCGATCCGGCCATGCGAAAGTTTTTTTATGATTGGTACGAACGTTTGATGCAGGGCACAGGGGTGCCTGTGGTCAAGGTTTCCGGAAATTTGGAGCAACGATTGGCCATGGCCAAAAAGGCAGTAGAGCAGTTATTGGCTGGCTAAGTTAAATTCAGTTGGGGCTATCGAATAGATAATTGTAGTAAGGAGTATCGAGTAGGGAGTCTTGAGTCTTGAGCTTCGAACTTCATTCTTCCCATCTTGTACTTCAAACTTCCCTCTTTGTCCTTCGTACTTGATACTTCGTACTTGTATCTTGATACTTAACGACCATCAAATAGTTGTAGAAGCCAGAATCGGGATTAATCTCAGTTCTCCCTTCCTGCAGGTTTACTTTCTCCATTAAACCTTCTAACTTTGCATCAAGAAAGATCGAATAAGGGGTGCCCAAAAGCAACGGGCTGAGATCATACCCATAATACCTGATCCGGGTAGTGCCGGCGAAGGGAAATGCGATTTCCATTATAGTAATGGAACACGGGTAAACAACTGAAGAAGTGGTCACCCCTTGACTACTTCGATGTTTAACCAAATTAATTCATTTTCATTATGAAACGATTATTGATGACCACAGCGATGCTGTTGGTCGGGCTTTATGCCATGGCGCAAAACCAGGTGACCGGTGTGGTGACGGATGCGGAAACAGGAGAGGCCCTAATAGGTGCCAATGTAATATTGGAAGGGACAGGTAGAGGCAGCACCGCGGACGTGGAAGGGCGGTTTACCATTAAGAATGTGTCTTCCGGAGAATATCAGCTAAGAGTGTCCTTTGTGGGCTATGATGTGCATGAGCGTCTTATCCAGGCTCCTGCAGAAGAAATCACCATTAGACTGGATAGAAGTACCTTGCTGACCGAAGAATTTATCGTTTCTGCAACGCGAGCGTCAGCAACCACTCCGACTACTTTCCAGATTATCGACAAGGAAGAGTTGGCAAAGAACAACTTGGGGCAGGATATTCCGGTATTACTCAATTACACCCCTTCGGTGGTCACCCATTCCGATGCAGGAGCGGGTATCGGTTATACCGGTTTAAGGATAAGAGGTTCGGATCAAACACGTATTAATGTGACCGTCAACGGGATTCCCATGAACGATGCGGAATCACATGGGGTGTTTTGGGTCAATATGCCTGATTTTGCAAGCTCTGTAGATAATATTCAAATCCAGCGTGGAGTGGGAACCTCCACCAATGGGGCCGCTACCTTTGGGGCCAGCATGAATATTCAAACCAATACCAAAAAGGAGGAAGCGTATGCTGAAGTGGCCAATTCCTATGGATCTTTCAACTCCTGGAAACATACCGTGCAAGCGGGTACTGGCCTGCTTAACAACCGGTGGGCGGTGGATGCGCGCCTGTCCCAGATCACCTCAGATGGATATGTGGATAGGGCTTTTTCTGACCTAAAGTCCTATTTTGTCTCCGGAGGATACTATGGCGATGACCATGTGTTTAAGGTGAACGTTTTCTCAGGGAAGGAACAGACCTACCAGTCCTGGTGGGGACTGCCAGAATCCAAACTGGAGGATGACAGGACCTACAACTATTACACCTATGAGAATGAAACTGATAACTACCAGCAAGACCACTACCAGTTTATCTATACGGGTAAGTTTGGCCAAAACTGGAAAGCCAATGCTGCCCTGCATTATACTTATGGAAGAGGTTATTACGAGCAGTACCGCGAGGACGATGACTTTGCCAGTTACGGACTGGACCCTGTGGTGATCGGAGGTGAGACCATTGAAAGCACGGACTTTATCCGAAGAAGGTGGCTGGACAATGATTTTTATGGCGGGGTGTTCTCCATGAACTATGTTGCTGACAATGGCCTTTGGGATGTGATCTTGGGCGGAGGTGCCAACCGCTATGATGGTGATCATTTTGGGGAGATCATCTGGGCGAGAATTGCGGGAGACACCGAAATAAGGGACCGTTATTACGACAATAATGCGGTAAAGGATGACCGGAACATCTATGCCAAGGCCACTTATGAAGTGGCAGAGCGTTTATACCTGTTTGGAGATCTGCAATTCCGGCAGATTGATTACCGGTTTGAGGGGGTAAACGATGACCGTCGAATAGTAGATGGTTCCCAACATTATGATTTCTTTAACCCTAAACTGGGAGTAAGCTATGAATCCGGAAATGGAGAAACCTGGTATGCCTCTTATGCGGTGGCCAATAGGGAGCCGGTAAGGAGTGATTTTACCGACAATCCCATCACCGAAATCCCACGGCCAGAAAGATTAAACAACGTGGAGGCCGGTGTCAGGGCGCAAAAAGGTAATTTCAGTTATAATGCCAATTTCTATTATATGGGCTATAAGGACCAGCTTATCCTGACCGGGCAGATCAATGATGTGGGTGCTTATATCCGTGAAAATGTAGAAAGTTCCTACCGCGCTGGGCTAGAGCTGGATGGAGCAGTGAAGGTCTCACGGAAGTGGACTTTGGGCGGTAATATTGCCTTTAGCAAAAATAAGATCAAGGAATTTACGGAGTATGTGGACGACTATGCTGCCGAGCAATTCCAACAGGAGTCCTTTTCCTATACAGATACCGACATTGCCTTCTCTCCTAAGGTGGTGGGTTCTACAGTCATTGATTTTAGGCCCATTAAGAATATGGAGATCAGTTTGATGTCCAAATATGTGGATGACCAGTACCTGGACAATACCCAGAATGACAGCCGTAAACTGGATGCTTATTACACACAGGATATAAGGTTGCGCTACTCTGTTAGGCCACGTTTTGTAAAAGCGCTGGAGTTTAATGTGAAAGTGAACAATGTCTTCAATGAAAAATACGAGCCCAATGGCTATACCTTCAGCTATTTTGTGCCGGGCAGCTCTGGAAGAGAATTAGTGACAGAAAACTACTATTACCCTATGGCAGGTACCAACTTTATGGCCGGAGTGAACGTGAAGTTCTAGGGGGAGTTATAAAGTTATATGTATATCCGCAAAGACACCAGTAGCTCTAACTTAGCAAACCATCTCTCACAGAATGCACAGAAACCCACAGAAAAGATTTTTAATTCCGTGGAATTCTGTGGAATCTGTGAGAAATAAATTTAC
>NZ_BAAHAP010000130.1:0-11476 GCF_054777495.1 Echinicola sediminis
TGCTCAGTGGACCAACATATGCCATAACCTGCGACCAGGGGATATCTGCCTCCACATATGCTTCCAATTCTTCGAGATTCCTAATAAATGCTGCAAACATAAAATCTTTATGCCTTTCAAGATAATATTCAGCCTGACTAGGTTTATGTACTGTAACCATCACATGATCAAATGCATTTAATTTTATTATCAAATCCGCTGTCATTTCCATAGGAACATCTTTATGATCAAGATCAACTATAGTCTTGCCTTTGCTCCACTTAATAACTTTCTCTAAAGTAGGCACCTTATATTTTGTTACTTTTCCAGTAACATCTACCAACTTTAGTTTTTTGACTTCCTTCCAAGTATAGTCACTCAGTTTTCCCTTCCCATTTGTAGTTCTATCAATGGTGGCATCATGCATTAATACAATGACACTATCTTTGGTAAGTCTTGGGTCAATTTCAAAAAATGCAGGAGTATAACGAAGTGTATTTTTAAATGCTACAATACTGTTCTCTGGATATCCCTCCTCTTTTCCACCCCTATGGCCACTTATCAAAACTTTCCCGTCTTCTTTATAGCTGAAAAATTCGTGAAGTTCCTTGGCCCCCTTTAATTTAATTTTATGGATTTTTTGAGCATACGCACTCTCTTTTACAAAAACTGAAACAATAAAAACCACAAATAATAATCTAATTAAGCTATTCATTTCTACTTGGTATTTAAGTTGTACTATAAAATTCTGAAGCTTGTTGTTTCCATAAATATCGGATCATAAAAACAAGGATTCTATCAAAGAATAGATTTATCCTCCAATTTTCATAAGCTCAATAGCATCCAATTTCTTAAACCACAATAGTTTTAAATCAAACAGGAAACAATGCTATTGCTTTAATTAATAAATGATTCCTCCGAAGTCATTACGACTTCTTCCTCCTCAGGAAGCTGAATAAAATAAGTTATTAAACTACTTATAAAATAGAGCCCAGATAAGATCCATACAATTCCTTCGGAGCCCACAACTCCAATAAATAGTCCTACCAAAGCTGGTCCCACAAAAACCGGCAAACCTGCTCCCAAATTAAGGACAGACATTGCGGCACCTTTATCATCTTTTACTAGGGATGGAACCAATGCCGACAGGGGAACATAACCGGCCAATAATGCCCCCCAAAGAACTCCACATCCTAATACTGCCCAAAAGCTACCACCAGACCACTGTGCACTGTAGTAAAAAAGTAACGTAGATATTCCGCATCCAACTCCTCCAAACCACATTACAGTATTTCTCCACCCAAATTTATCTCCAACGAAACCAAAAAACAGGTTAAACGCAATATTAGCGGTAAATACTGTCCCCCATATTTGCAACCATTCTGTGGTACTTATTCCATGTATCCCAAAAAAACTGGGGATAAAAACTGGAAAAGCAAACTGCGCTGTTGTGTTTATTACCCTAACTACCCCTCCCAACAATACCTTGGGATGATCTTTCATAATGGATATTCCCCTATTGAGCTCTTTTAGTTTGCTGGTATTATTTTTTCGTTCCAATCTACCTTTTTGAATAATTATGGCAAAAACTGCTCCTAGTATTACCCAAAAAATAGAACTCCATAAGGTTTCAAGGTATCCCCACTTTTCAATTGCCCAACTTGAATAATATGCTCCCAAAACATTTAATCCCCCCGTAAAAACAAACCAAAACCAACCTACAGCTTTTCCCAGTTGATTTTTAGAGCTTTTATAACTTAGCCAAACCAAAAAAGAATACGCGAATAATGGATACCCAAATCCCCTTAATGCATAAGTAATCAACATCATATTAAAATCAAATGCATTAAGCCCCAAACCTATGAAACCTATGGTTCCCAAAACATAAAACATCAGACCTATAGTCATTGTCCTTTTCATTCCATACATTTCTGTTAGGACACCTGAAAACCACGATGCTAGGGCAATCGTTATTCCATAAACGGTAAATAGAGAAGCAGATTGCTGGATACTCAAGCCTCTTTCCATGAGGTATGGACTCAACCATCCTTGCTCAATCCCATCTCCCATCATAAATATAAGGACTCCCAAATACCCCCAAATAAGCTGTTTGGGAAGACCAATATTATCTATCCATTGATTTTGTTTTTTAATATCTATCATAAATTTTACTCTCTTAAATAGTCTTTATTTTACATTATCCTTTTACAAAAAATCACAATTTGTCAGATCGATTAATTGAAGCTTTTTATTCTGCCAAATAGTTCTTTAAAGTACCAACACTATAACCAGAAGGTGCTTCGTCCTTATTCCATCGAATTTTGTCAGCTTTCCCATCTCCATTAATATCACTGAAATAAAAAAAAAGTACTTTCACTTTGAGAGGTTCCACGAAGTGAATACACTGGTCCATCAAAAGTTCCATCACCATTAGCTGGGTATACTTTCACTTTACCTTTATAGATATTTGGTCTCCAAAATATTTTATCTGATTTACCATCCCCAGTAACATCGGCAAAATAAAATCTTGTGGTAGACACTTGGCTGCTCCCAGAAGTGTTACTATTCAAAAAAGTAAAAGTTCCATCACCATTTGACCCATAGACCCGTGTATGTCCAGAGTCATATGTCGGGTTCCAGTAGATTTTATCTGCTTTACCATCGCCGGTAACATCAGCAAAATAGAAAGTTGTATTTGTACTTTGACTAGCACCATTGGTATTAGAATCTAGAAAGGTAAATGTACCGTCCCCATTGGATCGGTATATCTGTGTTTTGCCGGAATCAATGGTGGGATCCCACCGTACCTGGTCAGCCTTACCATCTCCAGTCACATCAGCAAAATAATAACTAGTACTTGTTAAAGTACTGGCACCAATTGCATTTGAATTGAGAAAACTGAAGGTTCCATCTCCATTTGACTCATAAATCCTTGTATGGCCGGAATCATAAGTAGGGTTCCAATAAACCTTATCCTCCTTACCATCCCCTGTGATATCAGCAAAATAGAAAAAGGTATTTGAACTTTGACTTGAACCATTGGTATTAGAATCCAAAAAGGTAAAAGATCCGTCCCCATCAGATGCATATACCCTAGTGTGACCTGAATCGAAGGTCGGATTCCAATATATCTTATCTACTTTTCCATCTCCAGTTACATCTGCAAAGTAATATCTTGTATTAGCACTCCCACTAATCCCCTGATCATCAATATTAAGTTCACCATAAATAGCAGGGATAAATTCCCCCATTATAGCCCAATGATCAGAAGGCCAATCCCCGCTATAACTGGTATCTATCACCTTGGAGCTAATAAAAGCCAAATCTCTTGAACTTAAGATCCAATCCAACTTACTATCTCCAATAGCATCCCATCCATGAAAAGTATTACCGCTTTCATGATGCACACATACCATACTGTTGCTACCAGTGGTATTTTTTAAGATCGAGATTTCAGGAGTCCCGGGCTGAGCATTAAAGTCTCCCATTACAATAACAGGTAGACCATTTGAATTATCTTCAACCACATCTTTAATTAAACTGGCCATCGCTTGTCTTTCCGTAGAAGAAACGGTTGTCCAGTGACTATTACAGATGAAATATGATTGACCCGTAATCGAGTCATTCAAAACAACCCAGGTCCCATTTCTTGTCTCAGTTTGAACAATTTCAAAGCTTCCTTGATCCAGTCTACTAAATCTACTGGATCTATAAAAAATTGCTTTTGGAGTCCCTGTTGAAGTAACAGTATAGATATCATATCCTAAACTATCCATTTTGTCTTCCATCCAAGCTTCAAACCAATTATTGGAAAATTCCTGTAATCCTACAACATCAGGATCATTATCAATAACTGTTTGAAGAATCAAGCCCTTCCTATCATTCAAAGACAAGGGATCATTTGCATTATCATGACGGATGTTAAATGACATGACTTTCAACTCTGACGAAATGCTAAACGAATTTAAGCTAAACGATTCCTCTGACTCAGAAAACTGTAAAGGTTCGAGATCTCCAGGCCCTTGGCAAGCTGACATTATCAGACAAGCTAAGAATATCAACATAGATAAAGCAATGCTAATACTTCCATTCAGAATATTTTTCATAGGTCATATTGGATTTTACAGAAATTATTCATTTACATTTTTCCTGGGTAAAAACTCTGCTGAAATAGCCCAATGGTCTGATGGCCACTGACCATTTATTTTTTCATTACTCACCCTAAACCCTATTCTTTCAAGATTATCATAAGAATAAAAAATCCAATCTATTTTACTTTTACCTTCATCCTCCCAACCATGAAATGTTGGAGCAAAGGTGGAATCCGCATAAGTAATAGCAGGAACCTTGTGGCTTTCCATTTTAAGCATTTCTCGTGTCTGGGGTTTTGCATTGAAATCACCAAAAGCAATTACCGGTAAACCTTGGTGTTTTTGCTCTATTTCCTCCAACACTATACCTGCAGTATTTGCTCTTTCAGTTGAAGAAACCGTAGTCCAATGACTGTTGCAAACAAAGTATTTAAGGTCATTTTCTTGATCATAAAGTATCACCCATGAACCCGACCTGTTTTCCGTAAAATTCATTTGAAAGGTTGCAAAAGACCGTTTTTCAAACCTATCTTCTTTGTAGAAAATAACTTTGGGTGAGCCTTTTGAGGCAGATTCATCCATATAATACTGATAACCTAAATCAAGCATTTTGATTTTCATCCAATCCTCAAACCAGTTATTCGAATATTCCTGTAGTCCTACTATTTCGGGATTTTGTTGTGTAATTTCTTTCAGAATAAGGTCTTTCCTTTCGTGAAGAGAAAGAGGATCCTTATCATCGTCATGCCTAATATTAAAAGACATGACCTTAAATGGAGTATATTCTACCTCTTTATCATCATCCTCTTTTGAATCAGAAGGACGATGTTCCTCTGAGTTGCAGTTTCCAAAAGAAAGGATTATTGCAAGCCCTATAAAAAAAAGTGACAATACACGCTTCATCATATTCTTTGAGTTGGTTTCAACAATTCTATTATTGGGTATTATTGAGTAAGACATTTGTATTAGTCTATTACTTGGAAAACAGTGACTCCCTCATCCTCTTCGATTTCTGACAGCGTATTTCCATCTTCCTTACAATAACTAAAATACTTAATAGTACTTTTTCTTGATTCAAGCCAGATTTTTTCGGTTGTTACACCACCAAGTTTGTTAAATCCGCCGACATCCTGATTGGGCTGATCAAAGAGGTAAGTATTGGACCCTTGACCAAAGAATGGTTGCTCGTTACCCTCACTATCAATATTGCTATATAGATCGCTTTTTTCAGGTATTCGATACCCATAACCATTTTCCTCATCAAATGCCCCACCGATTAAGGTTCCATAAAAAACAGCATCTATGGGAATTGAAGCCTCAGTAACATTAAGTCCTTCAAATACTGCAATACCATCAGCGGTATTGCTACCATCTCCAGACATATTTCCCAAAAGTCCACCGGTGGGATCGCCAAATCCGTCACCGCCATCCGTTTTGTAATCTATTGTTCTAATCCAATTGGCATTACTGATATCTGTACTATAACCATCATTTCCACTTCCACAGCTTCCATATCCAGAAAGTACTTTGGACATACCCCCTACATAGAAAAAAGAACCCTTTGCAGCCGAGCCTTCCTTAAGATCAAATTTTATGGTAGACATACCTCCTTCTGCCCAACCATTTGGGCCTGCTTGACTGTTGTCACAAATGACAACCGAATATGGGGTTTGGGAAAAATCGATATCCTCTAGAGCCATCAACTGGATATATTCATATCCTCCTTTATGTTCTACAATGATATTCCCTCCAGCATAGGATGAAGAGGTCCCTGCAGCAGCACCATCAGAACCACGCGGATCAGAGCAAATACCCGTCACAATAATTGACGCGTTTTGTTTAATTACTTTTGTTATAACTGAAATGGATTCTTCCAAGCTGATATAATCTAACCTAAAGTTCCCGGACATAGGGCTGTCCTCGTTTCCAATAACCGTATAAGAATATTCTCCCTCTGTAAGACCCGTAAATACAACCTTTCCTTCAATATCTGTATTTAGGGTTTCCAGTAGTTTACCAGTATCGTCATAAAGTTCTACAGGAATATTTTCAAGTATAAATCCTTCTTCATCCAAAACCAGAAGGGAGTAGCTGAAGGTTGGTTCATGGTCTGATTTGTCACTGCTATCACAACCATATAACAAGGGAATAAGAGTTAATATAAAAAAGACTATTTTTTTCATGGGTTTGATTGTTTTTAAATTTTTCGAAATATTGATAATTAGGGCACTCAATTGTCCCATTGCGGATTCTGTTCAAGTGTTCTATTTAGCACGATTTCATCATATGGAACAGGATAAAGATATTGGTAGTCCTCCCATAGACGTGTTAGGTTTTGGAAAAGCAGCAGCTTTCCTTTATTCCCTTGGGACAACTTGAACTGGTTCCCATCAATCAGGTAATACGTTACACCTGATTCTGGATTTGAAGGTATACTGGAAACAAATGAAACATCTGGAAAACCGTCTTGATTAACATCCATTAGCTCATCCATTCTCTCTATATACATTCCATCATATTCCATCGTCAACAGGTGGCCCTGTTTCCATCTCATTAGATCCTGAAAACGTAACCCTTCCATGACTAACTCTATTCCCCTTTCCCTTCTGATTTCCAATAGAACGGGATCTGAAATTTCAGGAAAATAGTGTTCCTGAAGATAGGCGTCCACTTGGGTGGGAATGGAAGAATCAACAATCCCTGCTCTCTTCCTTAACAATTGGATGCTAATTTCCCAGTCATTTGATGTGAATCCTCCAATCTCCGCTTTTGCTTCGGCATAATTTAGAAGGATCTCCCCATAGCGTATCAAAGGCAGAGAATTATTGTTCTCAGCTACTCCATCAGTTGCCTTGGAGTCCAATGTAAATTTAATAGGCTGATAACCTGAAAAGGAATATTTGAAATCAGTTGCTTCAGGTGTCCCCTCCCGGCTATAATCTCCCATTCGTATGGTTTGTTGGAGTCTAAGGTCTCTGTTTTCTACCTCCTCCCAAAAAGGCAGTTCATCATAATTCTCATGATCTGTAAAACGGGAACCATCACGATTGAGGTAAGTATTAATAAAAGTTTTGATTAGGTTTAACCGTTGCCCATAGGTTGAACTAGTAAAGTACCAATTGGCATCATGAAAAATACGCATAGACTGGCTACCAGCATAACTCAGTAGTACTTCGTCAGACTGTACCGACTCCTGAATAAAAAGATTTCGGTAACTAAGGTCCCCATCTGTATCATGGAGCTGGTATTTTCCACTTTCCATAATCTCTTCGGCCGCTGTAACCGCTTCAATTAACCAAGCTTCAGCACTTGTTTGCAAACCTATTTCATCATGATATTTTCTATAGGTTCCTTCATAAAGACAAACTCTTGATTTGAATCCCAATGCAACCCACTTCGTAACCATCGTTCCAGTTTCGTCTTTTAGGGAACGGATATTTTCGCAAGCAAAATTCAAATCTTCAAGAATTTTATCCATAACAAATTCCCTACTGTCTCTTGCCTTGTATATATCAGGGTCAGAAACATCCAGGGTTTTGTCATACCAAGGTACTCCTCCCCATTTCTGTACCTTTTCATAGTAAAACCAGGCTCTGAAAAAACGGGCCACCCCTTCAAAGTGTCCTTTTGCTTCATCAGGAATATCGGCCTTATCAAAATTCTCCAAAAAATAATTGATATTCCTGAGCTGGGACCAACTCCACCCTCCAACATCATGAGAAGTATAAGTGCCCGTAAGATAAGAAGTTACCGTATTCCTTACCATGTAATCACTTACTGCATCCCCACGAACAATAGCATCTCCATCGGGTAGTATCCTATAAAAAGAATTGGTATATAATTGTAGGTCATTTGCACTGTTAAAAGCGTTTTCTGGTGAAATTGTATCTATTGGCGAAAGGTTAAGTTCTTCAGAACACCCTGCCATTAACCATACGCATATCACCCAAACATTATAAAATAGCTTTTTCATTTTCATTGAATTTGAGTTTTAAAAGGTGACATTAATACCTAGAGTATAGGTCTTGAGCATGGGATACCTCATCCCATTTCCCCTATTAGATGCCAATTCCGGATCCGAACCCTCAATCACCTCTGGATCCATTGTCTTCATAATTTTGAACATAGGGGAATAGGTCCATAGGTTCTGCCCATTAAAATAAACTCTAGCTTTAGAAAGCCCTTTAATGCTATTAATTATAGCTGAAGGCAAGTCATATCCTATCGTAAGGTTTTTCAGTCTAACGTAAGCTGCATTTTGAATGTATTTGCTTTGCTCAACCCTAAGTTCACCACGACTATTAAGAGCAACATAACCTCGCAACCTAGGAAAATAGCTATCAGGATTGTTTTCCGACCACATCATAGACTCCATTTCTGCTGGATGCCAGCTGTAAGGCCGGTTATATGCCCCCCAAAAAAGGGAATTGTCTGTCCCAGGCCAGAATTCCCTTTTACCTACCCCTTGAAAGAAAAGAGAGAGGGAAAAGTTGTTCCATTCCATATTGGACAAAAAACCAAATTGGTAACGAGGGGTTGAATTTCCGATCACCCTCCTGTCCCCAGGGTCATCCACTGTATTGCTACCAGGAAGAATTATTCCATCACCATTTAAATCTTTGAATTTGATATCCCCAGGCATGGGATTATTCGCAGCTGAAACCCTGATATAGCTTTGATCTGCATGGTCTTCGATATCCTTTTGATCGGTAAAATATCCATCATTGACAAAGCCCCAAATTTCCCCGAGTATCTGCCCCTCATAATAATCACTAAGAACCTTTTCCGGGTTATTGTATTTGGTTACTTTTGTAATATTATCAGATATAGTCATCCTCAAACTATAGGTAAGCGGCTTATCCCATGATATTTGATCCCGCCAACTCAATGATAATTCCCACCCCTTAGTCTGCAAATCAGCAAAATTTCCTTTTGGTTCAGAAGCTCCAAAAACAGAAGGTAAAGGAGTACTTTTTGTAAACATGTCCGTAGTATTACGAATGTACCAATCAAAGGTAGCTGTCAATTGGTCACCGAACATCCCTACATCTGTTCCCAAGTTTAAAGTAGTGGCAGTTTCCCAAGTAAGTCCGTTAGGTACTACCTTAGGATTACTAGTATATAAAGGATTTGAACCATTAATATATCTTCCCAACAAACCGACGGACATCGTCCCTAAGTATTGGTATGGAGAAATATTACCATTTCCTAGTGATCCGTATGATCCCCTTAGCTTGAACTGTGGTATAGTTTCACTTAGAGATTCCCAAAAATCCTCTCCAGAAACTCTCCATCCAAGAGATGCAGATGGAAAAAAGCCCCACTGCTGGTTTTTTGGAAATTTGGAAGAACCATCATATCTACCATTAACTTCGATAAGGTATTTATCATCATAAGAATAATTGAACCTAAAAAATGTGCCCAGTATTGCCCATTCACTGCCCCCTCCTTTTAACAATATGTTTTGCCCAGTGGCAAGAGTAAAATCTGGCAACTGAGGGTTTATCAAGTTATCTCGCTCTAGATAATGACGTTTTAGGCTTGACATTTCGTAGTTATATCCAATCATTCCTTTAAAAAAATGAGCCTTGAGTCTTTCCTCATAAGATGCGAACAAATTGAACCCCTTATAACTCGTGGTATTATCTTCCTCAATCAACTTATTCTCTCCTCGTTCACGAGATTCCGACGGAGAAATGCTGTACGGCACAGGGGTATACTGCCAAACAGTATTATCGTAAATCTTATTGAAGGTATAATTACCATTCACACTTAAGCGATCATCCAATAGTTTCGCTGAAAAATCGATTGTATTTTGTAATCTTGAGCGGTTTTGATCCCTATAATTTCCACCTGAGATAAAACTTCCAAATACCAATGCTCCATTTTGAGTAATGGATCCGTCAGGATTTGTTAGCATCGCAATTGGAAAAGCCTCATCTGAAACCCTTCTAAATACAGGTGTATTTGAGGGGTGATTCAAAATGGGATAGAAATATTCCATATCCGAATACTCAAAATTGTTATTAACCTTTAACCAATCGGTTATATACACCCCTCCTTTAGCACGCAAATTATAAATTGAATAGTCGTCTGGATTGTACCTAAAAATTCCATCTTGAGAATTAAACCTTCCAGAAACATAAAAGTCACTTCTTTCACCGCTTCCTGAGACACTTAAATTGTACTCTCTTGAAGCCATGCGATCGGCATAAAGCTCCTTCATCCAATCTGTGCTACCATAATAAACATAGTTTCCTGTGGCTGGATTCACCTCCACCATAGGCAATTTTGGGTCTTCGTGTCGCTTTTTCAGTTCATCAAGATAATCTAGAGAAAACGGGAACACACTATTCACTTTAGAAGGATGGGTCTTGTAATCATTCCATGAATAATAGGCATGGTCAAACAACTTCGCCCAAGTATAACCATCCGTCACCAGATCTGGCTTAATAGTTCTATCATTTAAAGAAATGTTCGAAGAAAAATTAACCTGAGACTTAGTTTTACCTGCTTTTTTAGTGGTAAACAAAACAACACCAAAACTTCCTCTAGCCCCATATATCGCCGCAGATGCGGCATCTTTCAAAACCGTGACACTTTCAATATCATTGGGGTTAAGCAGAGATGGATCCCCTGGAACCCCATCAATCAAAACCAATGCACTTCCTCCCGAACCAATAGATGTCCCTCCCCTTACATTAAATGAAGAGGTCCTCGTAGGTTTTCCATCTCCCATTTCAATGTTAAGATTTGGAATAACCCCTTGCAGTCCTCTAGTGGCATTTGGCATTGGTCGATTCTCAAATGCTTCCTCTCCAATTTGATCAACTGCACCTGTCAGGTTAATTTTCTTTTGAGTCCCGTAGCCGACTACCACAACCTCTTCCAACTCCTCCAAATTCATCTTCAAACCTACAGAGATTTGAGATTCATTATTAATCATCACCTCTCTTGGATAATAACCAACATAAGAAAAAACCAACACTTGCCCCTTTCCATCTGTAATATTTAAAGAAAATCGGCCATTGATATCCGTAGATGTACCTATCGATGAATCTTTTAACCTAACCGTAACCCCAGGTATTGTCTCCTTAGTTGATTCATCGAAAACTTCCCCTGAAACCAGAATGGAATTTTGTGCATAAGAGATGGTTTTTGCAGCAAAAAACAAGACTACAATTATTAGAAATTTCACCCGCTCCAATTGCTGGAGCAGACAGCTCTTCTTTTTCATACATAAATATTTTGGGTTTGAATAATTTGACTATAACAATCTCATAAATAAACATATTTTAATTATTTTAAACAAATAATAATAATAATAATAAATATTATTTAACTTTTTAAAATTAAAATAAACATTTTAGAATATCGCTAAGGCTACAAACATTAAATAAAACAAC
>NZ_BAAHAP010000131.1:0-11433 GCF_054777495.1 Echinicola sediminis
GGAAAGTGGCCCAATGATTCCCGGAATCCGTGGCCCAGTATGCGCCGGAAACACTGGCCCAGCATCGCCGGAATAGACAGCTTGTCTGACGAATTGCTGCTCAGAAGGGTTATTGGCTGCTAAACAGGAGGAGTTTGCCTGCATGAGGGCGGGCTTTAATTTTAGCCCAATAGATGCTCTGCGGCGGGGTTTTTGGGTTACTTTTTTTATCTGTAGAAAAAAAGTGACAAAGTTTGAATGTGGTATAAAGGTGAATTTATGCCAGTAAAAATAAATCCAAGCCTACTATAAGTCGTATAGAAACTATTATATTGGTGTAATTACGGATAATCGTTTACATTTTTTCTGTATGGAAGAATAATCTTGTTGTCCCTACCCGTATTCCAAATGCTTTAGATTAGTTTTATTTCCTGCGGATCTTCGCTGATGAAATTTCAACATCTGTTTTTGTCTGACGTCTAAAATCTTACCTTATGGCATAATCGACCTCGCACAGAGCCGTTTTTACCCCTCATGCATTTGGTAAATTCCCAGGATATTTGTTATATAAGATGAAATGTTAAAACTTTTAATAAACAAAGGCAATGGAAAAGATCACCGTAAAAACAGTAGTAAATGCACCAGTGGACACTGTATGGGCTTATTGGACTGCTCCGGAACATATTGTGAAATGGAATAGTGCCTCCGAGGATTGGCATACGCCTCGGGCGAGCAATGATCTGCGTAAAGGAGGAAGTTTTACTTCCAGAATGGAGGCCAAGGACGGAAGTATGGGCTTTGATTTTTCGGGAACTTATAGGGAAGTGGAAAAAGGAACCCTGATCACCTATGTCATGGAGGATGGACGTGAGGTGGAGATTGTGTTTGCCCCAGAAGGCGAGGGGACCCTGGTAAAGGAGACCTTTGATCCTGAGCAAAGCAACCCGGTGGAGATGCAAAGAGGAGGCTGGCAGGCCATTTTGGATAATTTTAAAAAATACGTGGAAGCGAGTTCGTAGGGAGGAAGTAGGAAGTGGGAAGTACGAGGTACGAAGTTTGAAGAGGGAAGTACGAGGTATGAAGTACGAAGTACGAAGTTTGAAGTGGGAAGTAAGAAGTACACTCTTCCTGTTAGATAAAGAGTTGGCCAGTGGAAGGGGAATTGTTAGAGCGCAGGCCTTCCCCCTTCAGGGGGCTAGGGGGGCGTAGGGAGGAAGAAATGCAGGTTTAATGATACAATTCACTTGTATTAAGTAAGTGTCAACTAAATTCAGGACGTGACAACGAGGTACGAGAAAATCTAGCATCTAAAGTCTAGGGTCTAGCATCTAAAGTTTAACCATGCCGGAAGCATTGGCCGATATCGTGGGATATGGATATCCACGATTGTGTCAGTCAACAAAATGAATTATCAGAAATTTCATTGGTGGGAACAATGCGGATATTCAGGTAATGGAATATAGTAAGGGACAAGGATATATCATCAATCCTGATATTATTTTGACGTATGCTTATTTTAAATTTGCATTTTGAATAGAATTAAAGTACTTGGTTTTGTTATTAGCGACTATTGGGTTTAATTTATTTCGACATATTCCATTAATAGACATAGTCAAATCACCTCCGTATAATGTAGGTCTATATCAAATGAGGTTTTATGTCCGCCCAAACAAAACCATGTACCCAAAATGCTCTCAAAGATCAGTCAGTCTGAAAATCAGCATACGTCATGCCCTGAGAATGAAAAAGGGCGTGATCATGGACTTTTTGCAAACCAAACGGATCATCAGATTTGGGAGGGAGTAAAAAGCGGACAGGATGAGGCATTGGCAGAATTATACACCCGGTACGCCAACAAACTTTATAACTATGGAACCCAGATTACCCTTGATCATGACTTGGCCTTTGATATAGTGCAGGATGTGTTTTTGAATCTGGTGTCCAAAAAGGAGAAACTGGGACAGATCCTTTCAATAAAGAATTACCTTTATGCTTCTTACCGCAGGGCATTGATGAGGGCCCTAAAAAGGAACAAGCGACTTAGGTTCAATGAGGATTATGAGCGGTATGATGGTTTTCATGTGGATATAGCGGAAGACTTTTATGCCTTGTCCACGGATTTGACCATAGATGTCAAAAAATTGCTCCACAAGGTAAGCAATGAGCTGCCTGTCAGACAAAGAGAAATCATTTCTCTTTACTTTTTCGAACAGCTGTCCTATCAGGAAATAGCTGAGGTGATGGCCTTTACCAATGTGCGCTCGGCAAGAAACTTACTCTATAAAGCCCTAAACAGCATGTCAGAAGTCTTAAAGAAACATGAAGAAATGTTGCTTCTGTGGGTGATTTTGATGAGTTCACTTCGGTAGCTTGCCGAAATCGGTTGACCGTCAACCGTCAACGGTCAATCCGAAACAATGCTGTTTTTTCCAATAAATTTTGTGTTAAAAATCATTTTTCAAAAAAAATCCACTTTTACCGATGTCACTTTTGAATGTTGTGTCTCTTAATTATCAGTTAAGCGCAATTGATAGTATTCAAGAGAGGAATTATGGAATTCAATCCCAAAGATGAAGCCGATTTTTTAAGGAACCCATTTTTTGTTAAATGGGTAAACCAGCCCAATGACCACAGTAACCGGTATTGGGAAAATTGGTGTGCCAAAAATCCCGATAAGGTTAGCCTATTGTACAATGCAAAGCAAGTAGCTAAAAGCCTCAAGCCAAAAGAGGAAAATAGGATAGAGGCCGGTAAGTTCCAAGAGGGACTGGACAGGTTGATTGCTGCCAATAATGATAAGAAAACTGCCATCAGGCCATTATACAAGTCGGCAAACCAAGGATGGAGTACTTTCGGAAGGTCAATAGCTGCCTCTATTCTTTTGATGGGCATGCTGATGATAGCCTATGCTACGATATTTTCTCCAGTTGAGGAAGAAATGCCCATAGTAGCGGAGGTGGCCATGATTCACAAGGAGGTCCCCAAGGGAATGAAAAAGTCGGTAAGTCTTCCGGATGGTTCCAGGGTAATCCTCAATGCCGGAAGTAGTATCAGCTATCCTGAGGAGTTTGGAGCTAGCAGAGAAATTGAGTTAAAAGGACAGGCCTTTTTTGATGTCAAAAGAGATCCTTCCAGACCTTTTATTGTCAAGAGTGGGGATTTACAAACCACGGTGTTAGGGACCTCCTTTGATGTGAAAGCATACGAAGATCAGGACCAACTCCATGTGGCAGTGGTCACCGGTAAAGTGAAGGTAGCCACAGGCAATGGGATAGAAACCCATATCACACCCCGGGAGGCCACGTTTTATAATTCCAAAACAAGGGAGGTCAAAAAGGAAATCTATGATTATGAAACGTTGATAGGGTGGAAAGACAAAATCCTCAAGTTTCAGGATGCGCAGTATCCGGAAGTCTTTAACCGGCTTTCCAACTGGTACAATGTATCCTTTGTCTTTGAAAAGGGAGTACTGCTTAAGGGGGACTACACTGGTAGATTTGAGGACCAGAGCTTAAAGAACGTGCTTTTCGGAATGGAATATTCCGCAGGGATAACCTTTGAGATTGAGGGACAAACGGTGTATGTAAAAAGTAAAAAGTAAGATCAATTGCGCTTGATCAATTCAATAAGAAATCAATTTTCAATTAACCCACAACATTATGAAACAAAACGTACCAATTTTATCAAGAAGTATTGGTAAGGTGATTTTGGGGCTGGCACTGGCACTTTGCTTCCTGAACTCACAGATGACATTTGCCTTGCCAAAGGAGGATCAGGACAAAGGACTGGATCAGATTTACCTGACCATCCATGCGAAAAATGAGTATGTGTCTTCGATTTTTGAGGAAATAGAGCGGAAAACGGGCTATGCTTTTGCCTATGAAAGACAAAAATTGAGCAATGTACCGCGTCAAGACCTGGAAATCAACAATGGTACATTACTAACCGTTCTTGAAGAACTTTCCAAAAATGCAGGACTGAAGTTTCGAAGTGTCAACAATACTATCCATGTAAGCAAACAGGAGGTATCGGCACCAATCGCGACCGTTCAGGAAGAGAGGACGGTTACCGGTAAGGTCAGTTCTTCTGTAGATGGAGAGGCCATACCAGGGGCTACGGTCAGCATATTGGGGACTACTAAAGGCACTGCTACTGATATCGACGGGGCTTTTAGCATCACTGTAGCTGACGGAAGTGCCGTGTTAGTGTTTTCCTTTGTGGGATACAAAACCCAGGAAATAGCAGTGGGGAACCAATCCATCATCGATGTGGTCCTGGAAGAGGACTTGCAGGGATTGGAAGAAGTAGTGGTCGTGGGCTATGGTACCCAAAAGAAAATCAATGTGACCGGAGCAGTGGCCGATGTCGGTGGAGAGGTGCTCAATCAAAGACCGGTGACCAATGCGGCTTCCATGCTTCAGGGAAGAATGCCTGGTGTAAGAGTGGTACAAAATTCTGGTCAGCCTGGAAATGAAGGCTTGGGGATTCAGATAAGGGGCCAGGGAACTTTCAGTGGTGCAGGGTCAAACCCCTTGGTGCTGATAGACGGGGTAGAAGGCAGCCTTTCGGATATTTCTCCCAATGATATAGAAAATGTTTCGGTGCTCAAGGACGCCGCTTCTGCTTCCATCTACGGGTCGAGGGCAGCCAACGGGGTGATTCTGGTGACCACCAAAAAAGGGAGTAAAGGAGGGTTGAAGATTGACTACAGTGGTAATTATGCGATCAATACTCCTTCAAGAATGCCTGAATTCATTACCAATTCAGCAGAATATATGGAGATGTTTAATGAAGCAAAGTTAAACACCAACATCACCAATGGGCTTTACACGCAGGAACAGATCGATATGTACCGTAATGCAACCGATAGGATGCAATATCCCAATACCGATTGGGTGGACATCATGTTCAATCCTGCCCCGACCCAAAACCACTACCTATCCTTCAATGGAGGGGAAAAAATGACGACTTATAATGTGTCGTTGGGATATGTCAATCAAGAGGGGGTAATGAAAGGTTTTGACTATGAACGATACAATTTTAGGATAAACCTGAATTCCGGTATTAATGAAAATATCCGTTTTGGAACCAACCTGTCGTTGAAAAGAGGAGAACGTTCCAATCCACGTCAAGGTGCTTCGGATATGTTTTTGTCTACCTTGTCACAGGCTCCTACCTATGGGCCTACCTTACCTGATGGATCGGGAAGGTATAGTTATAAGGCCTATGCTTTTGAAAGCAACAATAAGAATCCGGTGGCCATTGCAGAAAACGGAGTCCTCAATAAGTTGATGGATCATTCCGTGAATGTGCAGGCATGGACGGAGCTTCAACTGGTGCCGGGATTAAAATGGTACACCAAAGGGGCTATAGTGGGTGATTTTGGGAGAAGTAAAGACTGGAGGCCAGCGGTGCCCTTATATAACTTCCACACGGGAGATTTTATGACCGATCTGGATGTAGGCGGCAGGGGATTGATTTCCGATTCCTATCAGGAAATCTACACCAATTTATTTACCTACCTGAATTACGAAAAGACCTTGGCAGAAAAGCACAGCTTGAACTTGCAGGTGGGCTATAGCCAGGAAAACACCCAGTACGAATATTTGAGAGGTTATAGGGAAAGGTTTTCCAATACCTCGCTTCAGGAACTGGATGCGGCCAGTCCCGCTGTCCAAAATTCCAATGGTACCAGTAATGAATGGGCCATCCAATCTTTCTTTGGACGTTTGGGATATAACTTTGATGAGCGTTATATGCTGGAAATGAACCTGCGCTATGATGGAACGAGCAGGTTGAGTCCCGATACCCGATGGGGAGCGTTTCCTTCTGTATCTGCCGGATGGAGGGTGTCCGAAGAATCCTTTATTGCTGATGCAAACATGGATTGGTTGAACGACCTGAAGTTCAGGGCTTCCTATGGTGAATTGGGAAACCAGAACATCGGATTGTACCCTTATCAGGACATTTTGGAATTTACAGGTGCTTATTCCTTTGATAATGCAGGCCTCTCCACGGGGGTAGCCCAGACCCGCCTTTCCAATGCCAACATTAAATGGGAAACCACCAAGGTGACGGATATAGGAATGGACATGATGATCCTCAACGGCCTGAATGTGACCGTAGACTGGTATAGAAAAGTCACTTCCGACATTCTCAGGGGATCTCAGCTCACCGGTATTGTGGGGCTTACACCTCCCACCATTAATGATGGGGTAATGCAGAACACCGGATTGGAGTTTAGCATGAACTACCGCAACTATATTAAAGACGGGAGCCTGGAGGGATTAAACTATGAGGCAGGATTCTTCATTGACAGATTTAGAAATGAATTGGTGGAATATGGAGCGGAACAGATCAGTGGAAACAATATTTACAGAGAGGGACTACCTTGGGGCAGCTTTTATATGTTGGAATGGGAAGGCATTTTCCAGACAGAGGAAGAGGTCAACAATTCCCCCAAACAGTTTAATGATGCCACCACGCCGGGAGATTTGAAATTTAAGGATCAAAACGGGGACAATGTCATCAATGCAGATGACCGAGTAGTTATCGGTAATCCATTTCCTAAGTTTGAATACTCTTTTAACCTAGGGGCATCTTATAAAGGTTTTGACTTTTCTGCTTTCTTTCAAGGGGTAAACAAGAGGGATGTTTTTGTCAATGGCTGGGGTACCATACCATTTGTACAAGGTGCTGTACCTACAGCTGACTGGAGAAACCGTTGGACTCCTGACAACCCTTCTACCACCATGCCTAAAATGTACTGGGGATGGAATGATGGTGGCAAAATTTCCCGCGCTTCCACTTATTTCCTTCAAGATGCGAGTTATTTGAGAATGAAAAACGTGGTATTGGGCTATAGTTTCGATGAAGTGGTTTTGGAGAAATTAAAACTCAACAAGTTAAGGCTTTATTTCTCTGGGGATAACCTGTTCACCATTACAGACTATCCTGGATTGGATCCTGAAAGGAGTGGGAACGGTAGGTTTGTGAACTACCCTCAGAATAAGATTTATTCTTTCGGGCTTCAAGTTCAACTTTAATTCTCCCAATCTAAAACTAAGCGATTATGAAAACGATAAGAAAAAATATATTCATCCTATTGGCATTGGCCGGATTGGCAAGCTGTGAAGGATTTCTGGATAAAAACCCTACTGACCAACTTTCATCCAGCTTGTTCTGGAAATCCAAATCTGATTTTGATAATGCCCTTACGGCGATTTATGGTTCCATCCAAAATAATATGTTTTCGATTGGTGCCCCCAATTTGGATGTGCTTACCGATAATGGGTATGGACAACATAATTATTGGGGCTCCAGGGAAATAGTCCAGGGGAATATTAATCCCACTTCCGGAGGTTATGTTTCCGATATTTACGGTGCCAGTTATCAGGCTATTGCCCGGATCAATATCTTCTTGGATCAATTGGAAAATTATGCCGGAACCGATATCAGTGCCGATCAGAAAAGCGCCTATACGGCAGAGGCAAAGTTTTTTAGGGGCTTTTATTATTTTGAATTGTATAAGGCCTATGGTTCGGTACCCGTGGTGACGGTTCCATTGAGTATGGAGGATCAGTTTCAGGAAAAAATGCCGGCCGATCAGGTTTTGGCTCAAGTGACCGACGACCTGGATGCAGCGATCAACGGCCTGCCAAATGTGACTTTTAGAAATGGTGCCGGACATGCTGTGAAATCCTCTGCGGAAGCCTTGAAACTAAGGGTGTTGATGTATTCGGCCTATGACCAAAACGGAAATGCCAAGACCGATGTGATGCAGTCTGCAAAAGCTTTGGCAGAATCACTGATAAGTGCAGGGTATGATTTGGCAGATGAATATACCTCTGTGTTCAGGGATGGTACCCAGGAAGGAAATGAGGAAATTATCTTTTCCATTAAATTTCTGGCCCCGGACAATGCCACCTCTATGGATCAATGGTACGGTGATTGGTTTGTTATCAGTCCTTTGCAAAACTTTGTGGATGACTATGAATATGTGGACGGTCTTCCCAAAGGAGAATCTCCACTGACAGATGAGGGGAATCCCTTCAATAACAGGGACAGCAGGCTCGAAAAGACGGTTTTCAAGGACTTCGTAGATTGGGGAGGTGGAAATACCCATAATCCCTCTAATGGAGGACCTACCACTTTTGGACTGAAAAAGTTTCTAACTCCAGAGTTGATCCCTTATGGCTACTCTACCAGAAGCCAACAGGATTGGGTGCTGTTACGTTATGCCGATGTGCTGTTGATGTATGCTGAGATTGTGAATGAACTTTCAGGAGCGACTGCAGAGGTATACGATGCCGTCAACCAAGTAAGGTCAAGATCAGATATGCCTGATCTTCCGATGGGACTTTCCCAGTCCGAAATGCGGGAACGCATCCGACACGAAAGAAGAATAGAATTGGCTTTTGAGGGGTTGAGGCTATATGACCTGAAGAGATGGGGGATTGCCAATGAAGTACTGAATAACGTTACGGATGGAGTAGTGGGTTACCATTATGAAGATAGGTTCTTCCACTGGCCCATTCCACAATCAGAGATCGATAAAAGCAATGGTACGCTTGAACAAAATCCGGATTATCAATAAGTATGGGTGTTTAACAGAAAAGTCTTGGGCCCTGTCCAAGGCTTTTTCTATTTTCCTTAGTTGAATAACGGGAAAACATCAATATTTTCAATGGTTAGTTTATTCCTCGTAAATGTCCAATAAACCAGTTTACCAATTGAACTATTAACCATATTTCAGCTCACTGGTATTCTGATCGAAGATTTTCTTTACTATACTTAACGAAATCATATTTTACCATTTAGTATTTGTCAATGAAGTTTATCAAAAAAGCACTTCCTTTACTTTTAGGAGGTTTGATTTTAGGAAACATGGCCTGGGCACAAAAGGCCGATATTTCCATTTATTTTAAAGAACCTGCCAAGAACCATGTGGAGACCCTTCCCATTGGTAATGGGGAATTGGGCGGGATGATTTTCGGGAACCCCAATAAAGACCGGATTATTCTCAATGAAAAGACCCTTTGGTCTGGAGGTGTACAGGATGCTGACCGGGAAAATGCCCATGAGCATTTGGATGATATCCAGCAATTGCTTTTGGAAGGAAACAACCGAGAGGCTGAAAAGCTTCTTCAGGAGCACTTTGTCAGCAAAGGGGACGGATCAGGGCATGGCAATGGCGCCAAAGTGCACTATGGAAGCTATCAAACCTTGGGGGATCTTTGGATCACCTGGAAGGATACAGCATCAGCCTATTCCGAGTATTCAAGAATATTGGACCTGGAAGAGGCCTTGGCCACCACCAAATGGCAGCGGGCAGGGGTAAGGTATGAGCAGCTGGCTTTTTCCAGCATCGCAGATGATGTATTGGTGATAAAACTGTCAGCTTCCCAGCCCGGAAAGCTGAGCTTTTCCTTAGGTTTAAGCAGGAAAGAAAATGCGGAAACCGAGATTTTATCCCATGGCCTGATGATGAAAGGGCAGTTGCCCAACAAGGATTTACCGGGGATGAAGTTTGCCTCGATGGTTAACGTTCTACCCGAGGGAGGCAAGCTCCTAACATCAGGTGGGAAGTTGACGGTGGAAGATGCCAATGTATGTTACCTGGTGATCGCGGCAGCAACGGATTATAACATCGAGAGACCGGAAGAGCGGTCAGGGGATCCTGTTATGGCCGTCCAAAAGAAAATCGATGCCTTCAAACTGAAAGGGGTGTTTCAACGGCACCTGGCTTCTTATCAAAAGTATTTCAATAGAAATGGTTTTGCACTGGATCACCAGGATAAAGCAGTGGCATCCTTGAGCACACCGGAACGTTTGGTACGCTATGCTGCAGGGGAAGAAGATGCCCAGTTGCCGGTGCTGTATTATAATTTTGGAAGGTACCTCTTGATTTCTTCTTCCCAACCGGGGCAGTTGCCGGCCAACCTACAGGGAATATGGGCTCCTGAGTATCAGGCTCCCTGGAATGGGGATTACCATTTGGACATCAATATCCAAATGAACTATTGGCTGGCAGAGCAGACGGGACTTGGAGATTTGGCAGAACCCATGCACCGGTTTACGGCCAATTTGGTGGAGAACGGTCAAAAGACCGCAAAGGCCTATTACAATGCGCCGGGCTGGGTGGCCCATGTGATCAGTAATCCCTGGTATTTTACCTCGCCGGGTGAAGGGGCAAGCTGGGGATCTACCATGACCGGAGGTGCCTGGATGACCGAACATCTTTGGGAGCATTACAGGTTTACCAAGGATGTTGACTTTTTGAAGAAGTATTACCCTGTGCTTAAAGGAGCTGCCGAGTTTCTTTCTTCGGTATTGATTGAAGCACCAGAAAACAAGTATTTGGTTACGGCGCCTTCCAACTCCCCGGAAAACACCTATGTCAAGCCCAACGGGTATAAGGGACATACGGTAATGGGGCCGACCATGGATATGCAGATTTGCAGGGAAGTATTTGGCAATACCATCCGAGCAGCGGAAATACTGGGAGTGGACAAGCAGTTGGTGGAGGAATTGAGATCAAAAAGAGCCAGGTTGGCACCCAATCAAATAGGGGCAAATGGGGACTTGAATGAATGGTTACATGACTGGGAAGATGCTGATCCACAGCACCGTCACGTATCGCATCTTTACGGCTTGCATCCTTATGATGAAATCACTCCTTGGGCCACGCCGGATTTAGCGGAGGCGGTGAGGAAGTCATTGGAAATAAGGGGAGATGGAGGCACAGGTTGGAGCCGAGCCTGGAAAATTAACTTCTGGGCAAGACTGGGGGATGGCGATCATGCTTTACTATTACTGAGAAAGCTCTTACAACCGGCCGGTGGCGATGGTACCAAAATCGTGATGAGTAATGGGGGCACCTATGCCAATCTTTTCTGTGCACACCCTCCTTTTCAAATTGACGGCAACTTTGGCGGTGCTGCCGGTATTGCTGAAATGTTGCTCCAAAGCCATGGGGAAAAGGAAACTATCCGTTTGATTCCTGCCCTGCCGACTTCAACAGCTTGGCAAAGCGGAAGGGTAAAAGGCATGCGCGCCCGAGGTGGATTTGAAGTAGACCTTAATTGGGAGAATGGAAAGGTCAAAGAAGCCCAGATCAAATCCATAAAGGGAGGCTCCTGTAGCGTGTTATTGCCCTCCAATGCAATGATCCTCAACAGTAAAGGAAAGGTGATTGCCGAAAATGGAACAGAGAAGGATAAGGTTGTTTCTTTTGAAACCCAAGAAGGAAAAAGCTACAGGTTAAAAACTTCTTAAACATAAGATGTTAAAGCATGTACTCGGGTGAATAGGTAGAACCACTATTCACCCGACTTATTTCGGGGCTTTCTATCATAATGTGTAATAGAAAGTGCTACCTCATTATAGTTTGGTTAATAAATTTTTACGATTATCCGTAATTACACCAGTAAATTTATTTCTCACAGATTCCAC
>NZ_BAAHAP010000132.1:0-11316 GCF_054777495.1 Echinicola sediminis
GATGCTCTTCTTCATGGTGCTCTTCATCATGATGGTCATCTTCATGATTTTCTTCTGTTTGATTGACCACCTTATCCGCTTCTTGCTGATTACCCACCTCAGAGGATTCCACTGATTCCTGGGTCACCTTTTTTTCTTCTGAAATTTCCTTTTCGTTCCTCATAATCTGTATGAATACATCTTACCAAATATGCTATAAGCAAAAGTAATAAATTATTTAATTTAATCTTGGATCAATAGGATAATTTGCCAGTACCTGAAAATCCCCGCCCATATTCCTCAGGGCAATTCGCCAAAGATCCTCCGGGGAAGCCTCAAAGATCGTCGTGGCATCCACTTGATCACATATAATCCAGGTGTTCTCGGTCAACTCATCCTCCAACTGTCCAACTGACCATCCCGAATACCCAATAAAAAACCTAAAGTCCTCCAGGTCTAGCTGACCGGTTTTATACTTCATTACCAACTCATCAAAGTCCCCTCCCCAATAAAGATCCTCTGCCAATTTCACACTACCCCCAAGCGTCTCTTTTCCCTTATAGATAAAATGTAAGGTATTCTGTTCCACTGGTCCTCCGACATATACCTCTGTATCCAGAAAATCCAATTCATCAAGAAGATCATTTATTTTCAAAATTGACAACTTATTCAAAACAAGACCAAAGGAACCGTTCTCATTGCTTTCACAAAGCAGCACCACGGACCTTACAAAATTTTCATCCTGCAAAAAGGGCTCCGATATCAACAACTGGCCAGATTTTGGTAAAATTTTATTATTACTATCCATTAAATATTGGTTGTCAATGAGACTTTAATATAGGTCAAAATTTCATAAATGCAATTAACAATGGTAATTTTATGGTCTGAAAAACATGCACTCTATATGGACATCGCTGCACTGAGAACAGAGTACACCCTGAAATCTTTAGTGGTCAAAAAACTAGAAAAATCCCCCTTAGATCAGTTCAAAATATGGCTGGAAGAAGCCATTCAGGCCAAAGTCAATGAGCCAAACGCATTGAACCTCTCTACGGTGGGGCCGGCCCGAAAGCCAAGTGCACGAATCGTTTTGCTCAAAGGTCTTGACCATGGATTCATTTTTTACACCAACTATGATAGCAAAAAGGGGAAGGAACTTTCAGGGTCACCCTATGCCGCAATGACCTTCTTCTGGCCTGAACTGCAACGCCAGGTAAGAATTGAAGGCAAAGTCGAAAGGGTCAATAGCCAATTATCAGACCACTACTTTCTTTCAAGGCCTAAGGCCAGTCAAATAGGCGCATGGGCTTCTCCACAAAGTCAAATCATCCCGGATCGGGAATATCTTGAAAAAAAAGAAATTGAAATGCGCACTAAGTTTGAAAAAGAAGCCTTAAAAAGACCAGAACATTGGGGAGGCTACCGGCTTCTTCCCGATTTGGTGGAATTTTGGCAGGGAAGAGCAAGTCGTCTGCACGACCGCATCCAATATACACTTGAGGAAAACGGAGAATGGACAAAAGCCCGTCTTGCACCTTGACCCTATTCCCTATTTATTTTCTTCAGCTCCAGTTAATCTTCTCTGAGAAAAAAGCAGGCTGCATCTAAAGGTGATGCAGCCTGCTTTTTGCTATTGCTTTTTTAAGATCATTTGAGATCAAATAAATCCCTCACGCCAATCATTTTTTCCACAGTAAAACCCTCACCGTATTTGACATTGATGCTGTGTCCAAACTCTTGCGCCCTCGCCTCAATAAAAGCAAAATACTCCGGACTACTGATAAAGCTTGCCGGTTCGGTATTATTGGGATCATAAAACTGCGACTTAAATGCTTTGATACTATTGAGCTTGGTCTCCCAATAGTCAGATATATCAACTACAAAATCCGGTTGGATATAATTGTTTTGGATATAATGATAAACATATTTTGGGCGCCAAGCTGCCTGCGCATTCCCTTCCAAGGTAGTTTCCACCTTTCTTAACCCGCTGATAAAACAAGCATTTGTGGCTAAGCTACCTCCCTTACCATGATCAGGATGCCTATCGGTAACAGCATTTGCCAAAACAATTTCAGGTTGGTACTTCCTGATTACTTTGACTACTTCCAGGTGATGGGACTCATCGTCTTTAAAAAAAACATCCCTAAACCCAAGGTTTTCCCTGGCAGAAAGCCCTAGTATTTTTGACGCTTCCTCAGACTCCTTCAAACGGAGTGAGGGAGTGCCTCTTGTCCCCATTTCCCCTTGTGTTAGGTCAAGTATTCCTACCTTATGGCCCTTGGCGACCTGTGCCGCTATAGTCCCCGAACAAGATAGTTCCGCATCATCAGGATGTGCGGCTATAACCAATATATCTAACTTCATCTTATCAGTTTATTGACTTTTTGATTTTTTAAACTGAATTGAAACACCAAGACCCACCGAAAAAGTTTACCTGATCCGCAATCTTTGCCCTACCCTAAGTATGGCACGGCTAGAAATATTGTTCCTACGGGTAATAGACCTCACTGTAGTGCCATACCTTTTGGCTATCGCACTTAGGTTATCCCCACTTCTCACACGGTGATAAACCGCCTTTTGCATTTCAATAATATGCTCAAAACTACTTGAGGTTACAGTATAAATACTGCTTTTCAGCCTTCCCACTGAAAAATCGAACAGCTCTGTAGGGTTAATGGATAGACCTTGATACCTTACTTCAAAATGTAAGTGAGGCCCTGAACTCCTTCCCGTACTTCCCCCATAGCCGATGATTTCTCCTGCCTTTACCTCCTGGCCTACTTCCACATTAAATTTGGACAAATGACCGTACAGTGTTTCAAGTCCATTTTTATGCCTGACCACCAAGTAATATCCATAACCATAACGGTCATAAGACCTCATTCGCACAATCCCATCAAACACGCTGTACACGGGATCTCCTGTATTCAGGTCAAGATCGGTACCATGATGCCAACGATACCTTCGGAAACCAAATTCTGAATTGATTTTCGTTGCATTCAATGGACTGCTCCAGTTGGTACCATAAAATGAATCGTAAAGTTTTATCGGAATAGTATCGCTGAAATCCTTTGGGTTGAAATCATAACTGTCTATCCGCTGACTGTCCCAAGATGAATAGTATTCAAAAGCAGTCACCCAGATACTGTCAATCTGTATTTTTTCGGAAACCTGCACCAACCGGTGCGTAGGAGCCCATACCAAAGAAAGCGTATCCTCACTGACGGCACTAAGCCTTCTCCGCAAATCCACTTTGTCTTTGTAGATTAAAGAATCGGTACCGCGCTGTAGGTCTAAAAGGTATTGTTGGACGTCAAAAGTATTTATTTTACGCACGTCCGGCACTTTCACGGCCTGGCTTTTATCCTTTTTAACTATCTTCGGAAAAACCTGCGCATGGGCGCTGATGCAGCCCATGCACAGGATCAAAGTGATAAGAAAACGTAGGCCCTTTATACTCATGGATTTAATGACAACTCTTGCTCAGCGAGATAACGCTCCGCATCCAGAGCCGACATACATCCTGTTCCTGCGGCTGTCACAGCCTGTCTATAGATATGATCTTGTGCATCACCACAAGCAAATACCCCTTCTATATTGGTCCTTGTACTACCGGGCTGAGTAAGAATATAGCCTGATTCGTTCATGTCCAAGAATTCCTCGAAAATCCCAGTATTAGGTTGGTGCCCAATGGCTACAAAGAAACCGGTCACTTCCAATTCTTTTACTTCACTGGTCTGGTTGTTTTTAATACGAACACCAGTCACCTCTTCTTCCCCCAGGATTTCTTCAGTCTCCGTATTCCAAAGGATTTCTATTTTGGGGTTGTTCATAACCCTCTTTTGCATGATCTGGGAAGCCCTTAACTCATCTCTTCTGACAAGCATATAGACCTTTTCACATATATTGGCAAGATAAGCAGCTTCTTCACAAGCCGTGTCGCCACCTCCTACGATAGCTACATGTTGATTTCTGAAAAAGAAACCATCACATACAGCACAGGCCGATACACCTTTACCGTTCAGCTTATCCTCACTTTCCAAACCTAGCCACTTAGCAGATGCACCAGTGGAGATAATTACGGTATCCGCAAATATTTCAGTCTGATCATCCACCACTACTTTATGTGGTTTCGCATTAAAATCAACAGCGGTTACTAAACCGTAACGAATGTCTGTTCCAAATCTTTCCGCCTGCTTCTTGAAATCTTCCATCATCTGTGGTCCCATCACGCCCTCTGGGTATCCAGGATAATTTTCCACATCTGTAGTGATTGTGAGTTGTCCTCCCGGCTGACCGCCGGTATACAATACCGGATTGAGTCCAGCTCTGGAAGCATAAATAGCCGCTGTGTAACCAGCAGGGCCTGACCCTATAATCAGGACCTTGATCTTTTCTATTTCTCTATTCATTGAAGAAGAATTTTTTGGGTTGGCAAATTTTAAAATTTTAATTTTTCTAACAAAGGATCCATATGTTAAAATTCCCTAATTGGTGAATTTTAATTTGCGGAAGCCTCTTTTAATCCGAAACAGACGTTTGAAGCATGATGACAAAAGCACAAAAAAAGGGGCAAGAGCCCCTTTTTAACCATTTATAAAATGCTTTTGTTATCCCAAATAAGGTTTCAAAGTCTTGCTTCGTGAAGTGTGTCTTAACCTCCTTATCGCTTTTTCTTTGATCTGTCTTACACGCTCCCTGGTAAGGTTGAATTTTTCACCAATCTCCTCCAAGGTCATCGCATGTTCTCCGTTGAGTCCAAAATAAAGGGTGATTACATCTGCCTCTCTTTGGGTCAAGGTAGACAAGGCACGCTGAACCTCTTTTCTCAAAGAATCGTTCATCAGGCCATCATCTGGCTTTTCCTCACCATCATTCTCCAGCACATCCAACAAGCTGTTTTCCTCTCCTTGGACAAACGGAGCATCCATGGAAACGTGACGACCAGAAATTTTCATGGTATCAACCACCTCTCCGGCAGTCACTTCAAGTACTTCTGCCAGTTCTTCTGGTGAAGGCTCACGCTCAAAGCGCTGCTCCAGCTCGCTGAAGGTCTTGCTGATTTTATTCAGGGACCCCACACGGTTCAGTGGAAGACGCACAATCCTGGATTGCTCGGCCAAGGCCTGCAAAATAGATTGCCTGATCCACCATACTGCATAGGATATGAATTTAAAGCCCCTTGTTTCATCAAAACGCTGTGCGGCCTTGATCAATCCAAGGTTTCCCTCATTGATAAGATCGCCCAGTGACAAACCTTGATTCTGGTACTGTTTGGCCACAGAAACCACAAACCTCAAGTTTGCCTTGGTCAATTTCTCAAGAGCTAGCTGATCACCTTCCCGGATTCTTTTGGCAAGTACTACCTCCTCATCAGCTGTGAGCAGGTCTACCTTCCCTATTTCTTGAAGATATTTATCGAGAGATTGACTCTCCCGGTTAGTAATCTGTTTGCTAATTTTTAGCTGCCTCATTCAGGAATTTCTTTTTGGTTAAGACTTACTTATAACAGATTTAAATCTTAAATAAGTTCAAAATATTGATTAACCAGATAATTTAATCTTTTTTTCCAGACTTTTCAGGCTTCGGCAAAAGGACCTTTCTTGAAAGCTTGAATTTCCCGGTCTTTTTATCAATATCTATTAATTTAACAACTATTTCTTCACCAGGTTCCAAAACATTGTCCATACTTTCAAGTCTTTCCCACTTGATTTCAGAAATATGCAACAATCCGTCTTTACCTGGCATGAACTCTACAAACGCACCAAACGGCATAATGTTTTTGACAATGCCAGTATAAGTCTCTCCTATCTCAGGTTGTGCGACGATACCTTTGATCCTTTGGATGGCACCATCCATTGACTCTTGGTTGTTTGAGAAGATATTGATTTTTCCGGCATTATCCACTTCCTCAATTACAATAGTTGCACCGGTATCCTTCTGGATTTCCTGGATCACCTTTCCTCCTGGTCCAATAACCGCGCCAATCAATTCTTTTGGAATAGTCATATTGAATGAGCGAGGCGTATGTGGCTTAAGTTCCGGCTTAGGAGTCGCCAGCGTTTTGCTGATTTCCTCCAAAATATGAAGGCGTCCTTCTTTTGCTTGATAAAGGGCCTCTTTCAGCACATTATAATCCAATCCTTCCACTTTGAGGTCCATCTGACAAGCTGTAATGCCATTTGCCGTACCAGTAACCTTGAAATCCATATCCCCTAGATGATCTTCATCACCAAGAATATCGGAAAGAATAGAATAGTTGCCTGTAGAGGGATCCGAAATCATTCCCATCGCAATTCCTGTAACAGGAGCTTTGATTGGGACACCGGCATCCATCATGGCCAAAGAACCTGCACAGACTGTAGCCATGGAGGACGAACCATTGGATTCCAGAATATCAGATACGACACGGATGGTATAAGGGTTTTCCGCTTCACTTGGAAGCACTTTTTTCAAAGCCCTCATCGCTAGATTACCATGTCCTACTTCCCTACGTCCCGGGCCTCTGTTAGGTCTTACTTCACCGGTAGAAAATCCAGGGAAGTTATAGTGAAGGAAGAACTTATTGTATCCGGAGATCACAGCTCCATCCACCATTTGTTCATCCAACTTGGTTCCCAAGGTACAGGTCGTTACCGACTGGGTTTCCCCTCGGGTAAATACCGCAGAACCATGGGCAGATGGCAAATAATCTACCGCTGACCATATTGGCCTAACCTCATTCAGCTGCCTTCCGTCCAAACGCTTCTTCTCGTTGAGCGTCAGGTTTCTGGCGGCCTCTTTATGTATTTTTTTGAAATAAGGGCCAATCAAATCCGCTTCATACTCATGCTCCTCGCCCAAGCTTTCCACAAACTCGCTTTTGATTGCCTCAATAAGTTCACTTCTTTCAGATTTGTTAGCAATTTGCTTGCTAACCACTTCATAACATTTGTCATAAAGCTCTGCCTTCATTTTCTCATAAAGGGCAGAATCTTCTTTTTCGTGAGAATACTCTCTTTTCTCTTCTTTACCTACCAACTTGGTAAGTTCGATTTGCGCTTGGCAATGTTTTTTAATTTCCTCGTGAGCAAACTGAATGGCTTCTACCATTTCATCTTCAGCGATTTCATTAGCTTCACCTTCCACCATCAAAATGAAATCCAATGATCCTGCCACGATAAATTCCAATGTAGCCTCTTCCAGTTTGGCAGGTGTTGGGTTGATTACCAATTCACCGTCAATTTTAGCTACTCTTACTTCGGAAATAGGCCCGTTAAATGGGATATCCGAAACTGCCAGTGCAGCAGATGCTGCCAATCCGGCCAAACAGTCAGGCAATACTTCCGCATCTGAAGACATAAGGGTGATCATGATTTGGGTGTCTGCATGATAGTCTTCAGGGAAAATCGGACGGATGGCCCTGTCTACGATTCGGCTGATCAGGATCTCATAATCCGATAATCTTCCTTCTCTTTTCAGAAAGCCCCCAGGGATTTTGCCCGAAGCAGCAAATTTCTCCTGATAATCCACCGACATAGGAAGGAAATCTACCCCTTCCCCAGCTTCTTTTTTTGAAACTACGGTCGCCAAAAGCATAGCATTGCCCATTTTCACTACGACAGATCCGTCTGCCTGCTTGGCCAATGCACCGGTTTCAATAATGATTTCCCTACCATCCTCAAGGGTGATAGTCTTTGAAATTACATTTGGTAACATACGTTCTCTTTAAGAATAAATCTTCTGATAAGTTTTAAAAGTAAGGTTTAAATAATGGGGGAAAAGAAAAAAAGTAAGGTTCCCGCTCTCGGGAACCTCACGTGAATGTTATTTACGTAATCCTAAGTCTGCAAGCACTGCCCTGTATCTTTCGATATCGTTTTTGTAAAGATAGTTCAAAAGGGACCTACGCTTACCTACCAATTTCAAAAGGCCCAATCTTGAAGAGTGGTCTTTTTTGTTGGTCTTTAAATGGTCTGTTAAGTGCTTGATTCTAAAGGTGAACAGCGCAATCTGAGACTCAGGAGACCCTGTGTCTTTTTCAGATTTTAACCGACCATGATTCTTAAACAACTCTGATTTCTTGTCTGAAGTTAAATACATGCTTAGTTAAAATTAATTTTTACGTTTATTTAAAGCAGCTACAAAGATACAACTATTATTTTTAATAGTAAAAGCAGCCTATGTTTTTTTAGCTGCTTTTATCCCCAGCTTTTGCTTGACCTTCTGAAAGGCAGCCCGGTACACATCGGCCTCAAAAATCCTGGCATCCCTCCTGGCCTGGCGCAAAAACAAGAAGCCCACCGGAATCAAAGCGAAATTGGAAAACCAAGTTCCAAAGAATGGGTCTGCCAATCCTTCTTTTGCCCACTTTTCACCTGTCATCGTCAGCATGTAAAAAATGATAAAAAAGGTAATGGAAAACAAAACAGGCATCCCCAAGCCACCCTTTTTAATAATAGCCCCCAGCGGGGCACCTATCATAAACATCACAATGCAGGCAAATGCCTGCGTATATTTCTGGTACCAACTTATCTCAAAGCGCCTTTTTTCCCTGGCCATCCCTTCTACGTTGGCTTTATTACTGCTAAAGTTATTTTTGAGCGTCCTTGCACTTTGAAGCCCGATGGTAGCTGCCCGGGCATAATATTGTCCATTTTCTATCACGGAATCAATCTTGGCCACTTGCCTGTCCGAAAAACTAAGATAAGCTGTCCTTTCCTCTTCCTCCCTTTTCTTCCTTTGGTCAGCATAGTTTTCTACATGAATAGGTTCGTCCACTTTGATGTCCAGACTTCCCCCTTCTCCTAGGGAATCTTCTTCTATTTGCACTACTTCAGACGCTGCCAGGGCAGTATCCATCTCCTCCCTCTTCTCTGATAAAGAATCATCAGAGGCCTCAGCCAACAGCAAAGAATCCTCCAAATCCCCATTCACCAGAGACGGGGCTCCACTATTGATGGTATCTAAGTCATTACCCGAAGAAGTATTTAGACTATCCATTTGCGTTAAAGCATCCGAATTTGCCGTCAACATACTGTCCCCCGCATTCAACCCTCTTTCTTCCAATTCCATTTTTCGCTTGAACTCCAAATCCTTCAAGGAATCGAGAACCGCCTTTTTCTTTGCAAGATCCTCAGGAACATTTATATCCCGCTGCTTAGAAAAGAAAGAATAGGCAGATCTCAGCTGCGCATAATTATAATATTGGTAGTTGACCAGTTGATTGCTCATGGAATCCACATCCATCTTGATCTCTCGGATGTTCTTGATGGACCTATTGGTACTCCATAGATTCTCAGGAGTCCTGTTCATTTCAAAGGCATCTAAGCTAAAAACAATCTCGTTTTTGGTAAATAGGGTCCTGGTAAAATCAGCAGGCTTTCCATTTATCCCTTTGTTTGATTTTTCCTCATTATAACTATACCCGTTGAACAAGGTCAGCTTCATATAACGGTCATTAAAAAAAGGTTCCATCCTGCCAGAATCGGCAGTAATGACTCCTAGATTCCCTTGCCCGCCGGCATGATCATAGATGATCACATCCTGCAGCCTCACATCATCCAGTTTACGGTTTACCTTAATACTGTAATTTGGAATGCCGTTATAAAAAATCCCTTCCTTAATATCCAATGCCGGGGACTTCATCCTGATGTCATAAAGTAAGCTAAAGGTTTTAAGGTTGACTTTTGGCACGAGGTAATTGTTGGAAAAAAAAGCAAATACTGAAAGGACCAGTACAAACACCCCTATGGGCAGCAAGGCTCTTAATAACGATATCCCGCTGCTTTTGATGGCGGTAAGTTCAAAGTGCTCTCCCAAATTACCGAAGGTCATCAGGGAAGACAGCAGCACGGCCAAGGGCAAGGCCATGGGCGAAATGGACACCACAAAATAGCTTATCAACTCCATATACACTCCAAAACCCAATCCCTTGCCAAATATCTCATCGAAATATTTGAGCATGTTTACGGTGAGCAGAATGAAGTCAACAACAATAAAGGTCAATAAAAATGGCCCAATAAAGGACCCTAGAATTAATTTATCTAATTTCTTCATGAGGCGTATTACCACCAACTTGCACGTAATTATGAACCACTAAGTTCACTATATTATGTGAAAAATTATAATGATCCCCGCATTATCCTCCAATTATTTCTTTGAGCGTGGCAATCAGGCCCTCCCATATCTCTTCCTGCTCACCGTCATCAAAGCCATCGCTGTAATCTATCACTTTAAGGAACATGGTCTGGGTAAGCTCGTTTTCCTCCAATCTAAACTCCACATAAGAATGATCATTCTCTTCCGGCATATCAGGATCAAAGAACTCAAATTTAACGCCGTGATTTGACCGAATGGCCGCAACTCTGGCCAGATGGTCCACACCATCATAGACGAAATTGAAAACCTTATCCTCATTAATGGTCACATCATCTGCAAACCATTCAGAAAGCCCGCTAGCAGTGCTCAAATAAGGGAAAATCACCTTCTTTGAGGCATTCACCTGATAGTCAGCAACAAACTTATTCTTTACCATGACTTTTTACTTTTGTTTGACAAAAAGTTAACTTTTTTCATTGACAAAGCTTGCTTTTAATCCCATAACCCTACATATTTGCATTCCCATTCAGCAAGGAGTTGGCAGTTAACCAAAGCCAACGATGATTTGTTGAAAAGCCCCCTAAGGGTTTTTAATTTGGCGAGGTAGCTCAGTTGGTTAGAGCGCAGGATTCATAACCCTGAGGTCACGGGTTCAACTCCCGTCCTCGCTACATTTAAGGCTTCCATTTTGGAGGCCTTTTTCATTTTGCCTTTATTTTTTATCATTTCTCGCATGGAACAACTTTTTACCGTTTACGTTTTATTCTCTCCTTCTTCTGGGAAAACCTATACAGGAATGACATCTGACCTCATCAATCGATTTCATTCACACAACACCTTCGCCAAGAAGGGATTTACCATTAGGTACAGACCTTGGATGGTTATCCACGTTGAGTTTTTCTACGCTCAAGCCTCTGCCCTCAAAAGGGAAAAAGAACTCAAGACGGGCAAAGGCGGGGAATGGATCAAGAACCAAATACTGCCCTACTATCTATAACATTAGGCGCTCCGATTCTTATCCGCCGCGGCGGACACGCGTTCAACTCTCCCGATAGCCATCGCGACTACATTTAAGGCTTCCATTTTGGAGGCCTTTTTCATTTTGCCTTTATTTTTTATCTTTTCTGACATGGAACAACTTTTTACCGTTTACGTTTTATTCTCTCCTTCTTCTGGGAAAACCTATACAGGAATGACAACTGACCTCATCAACCGATTTCATTCACACAACACCTTCGCCTAGAAAGGATTTACCAC
>NZ_BAAHAP010000133.1:0-11250 GCF_054777495.1 Echinicola sediminis
TTGTCTAGCGGGGATGGTTTGTATAGTACTTTGCTTAGGCTTATCTATTATAAATCCACGATTTCCTTACCTTCTGCATCGTAGGTCTTTGTGGTCGCCTCTTCTTCTATTCCGAAGGTAACCTCATAGGTCACTTCTCCTTCCGCATCGGTTACCTGATAGGCTTTGGAAATGGGCAGGGTTTTGGTCTCCTCACTGTCCAAGATGGTTTCTTTAACGGCTTGTGGAAGATCTTCCGGTTGGATCTCTACTTTACCCTGAAGGGTTTGTTCTACCATAGTGTTGGAGATTTGCGGAGCTGCCTGAACTCCTGCAAAGGTAACTACTCCAAAAGCGAATACTAATGCTAACTTTTTCATGATCGTTAAATTTTAAGTTGGTTAAACCCGAAATATGCAATAGAAAATCTATTGCGGCCTAAAACTGCTTTAAAATCAGTCGCTTCGCTGCTGTTTTCGACTTCACCATAGCGATGCTATGCCTCAGTCTCCAAACAGCCTGATTTTCTTGCATTTTCAGCCCTCATTACGAATCCTATTGCACAATCCGGGTTAAATTTATATTCTCAAGGATTGCTGTGGACAAGCCTTGTCTGTATCTGTTCATCATCTGTGCCATTGAGTAAATGGGCCTTAAAACGTGAATAGAAAGGATTCGAGGGGAAGGGGATTGTAGTTATTATAATCAATTTGTAGAATATATCCTTGGTATATAATTTATAATATGTATTTTTTGTTAAAAAATGTTAATAAAAATGGACGACTTATTAGATGACATCAGGGCTTGCAAAGTGTGTGAGCAATATTTGCCCTTAGGGCCAAATCCCATTGTCTCCGCAAGTCCTAAGAGCGAGCTTGTCGTGATAGGTCAGGCACCGGGAAAAATTGTCCATGAAACAAGCATCCCATGGAATGATAAAAGCGGAGATAATCTCAGGAACTGGATGGGGATAGACCGGGAAATCTTTTATGACCCTACCAAAATGGCTTTGGTGCCCATGGGTTTCTGTTATCCGGGCAGGGGGAAATCCGGTGATCTGCCTCCACGGCCTGAATGTGCCCCTTTATGGCATTCGAGACTGATGGAAATGATGCCGAAAGTGAAGTTGGTGATCTTGGTGGGCAATTATGCGCAAAAGTACTATCTGAAGGAAAGTGCCAAAAAGACCTTAACCGATACCGTCAGGCATTTCAGGGATTATTTGCCCGATTATTTTCCCTTGCCTCATCCCTCTCCGAGAAACAATATTTGGCAGGCCAAGAACCCATGGTTCGGAGAGGAGGTACTTCCAGCGTTAAAAGAAAAAGTAAAGGAAACCTTGAATACCTAATTCATTGCAAGGGCAAAAAAAAATGAGCCAGCCCTGTGTTTCCAATGCACAGGCCGGCTCATTTTCGGGATAACTATCCTTTCCATTTATACCCCTAAATCCCCTAAAGGGGACTTATTAGGCCTCCTCAATGCTGTTACGTTTACCACGGATAAAAAGAGTTGAAATAACCACATCTGTGTATATCTGTATCCATCCCAGCCTTCCGGAAGGCAGGTGTGGTCAATTTCCCTCTTAACTTAAGAGCATTGAGCCCCCTCTAGGGGAAGGGGGGCAACCTGAAATGCTGCAAAATCAATCACAAGTAATCTGCGTCCTCAGCGGGAAACACTTTAATAATTGTGAAGTTCCTGCCATAAATACGTACTATCAGGTAGAGAAATTTCCCCTCAGATTTAGCGGATTTAATCCGACACTAAGGAATGAAAACTGACAACAATCCTTAACGCGTAATTGTCCCTACTTCTGCAAATGATGCTTTTTTACCGTCCAAGGTCTTGGTGGCTTTTAGCCGGATAAACTTGGCAGGCACTTCATCAAAGGTGATTTTTTGCTCCACAGGGCTGTTGGCGATATTTCCAAATTCTCCGCTGCTGACCGTTTTCCAGTTTTTGCCATCCTTGCTTACCGAAAAAGCAAATTCCTGAATTACACCCGACATATAGCGGTTTTGCATCGGCATATAGGTAAAGCCTTTCAGACTTACTTCTTGACCAAGATCAATGATGACCTCGTCATTCTCACTGGTGTAATTCGTAAAGATGTCTTCATCCACTACCTGAGCGGCATTTTCTCCTCCATCAATAACCTTCCAGTTGGTTTTGGCGAGATCCACATCTACCTGGCCAACTTCACTGCTCTTGCCGCTGGCCTGATCAATGACAATGGCTTTTACGGTAGCAGGGGTCGTCACGGCAAAAGGCTCACTATATTTGGTAGAATTCTCAGACGGAGTGGTACCATCTGTGGTGAAATAAACTTCCACCTCTTCATCGTGCGCCATTAGGCTTACATTTCCTGATAACTCTCTTTTGATTTCAGGAGCCATCAATACTTTTGGAGCGTTGTAAATACCTATTTCAGTAATGGTAGGACAATCTTTGGCGTCCGTTACCGTAAACCTTACCGCAGAAGCAGTGATGCTTGGGAACCTCAAAATACGCTTATAACCGATAGTCGTTTCATTGGCGATTTCTTCCCAGCCACTCTCTGTTTGTGCTTCAAGGGTAAATGCTTTGACACGCTGGCCCAGAGTAATGTATTCTTGCGCCAGGAAGCGGTTGAAAGTGGTCGGTTCATCAAAATGGACCGTAAGGGAACCGTTGTTGCTTCCGTCGGGTGCAGCCCAGTAAGTCTCAGGATCTTCATCAATGGCCTTTTCACCTTCATAACCACTTCCTCTTTCAACAGAGGCCTCCACTTTGCTGCTTTTGCTCACCAGATTATCGGCAAAGTCTTCCTTGATCTTGTTGGCTAACTTTAACACCTGCTCCACATCATTTTCATGAATCAGCCCTCTTTTATCCACTGGGAAGTTTAAAAGCAGGGAACCATTACGGCCAATACTTTCGTAATAAATGTCCAAAAGCGTGGGCAGGGACTTCACCTTGTGGTCTTCATATTCATGGTAATACCATCCCGGACGGATGGAAACATCCACTTCCGCAGGCACCCAGTGCGTACCGTTTTCCTGGCCGTCTGCATAATCGGTGTGGTAGTTGGGCATTCCGCCATAAACCTCGTCACGCATTAGGTTTGACCAAGTGGTTTTATAGGCATGGCCCTCTTCATTGCCCACCCAACGGATGTCAGGCCCTGCATCGCTAAAGATCACCGCATTGGGTTGTAATTCACGGATGATTTTATAGGTATTTTCCCAATCGTAATAGGTCTGCTTGTCTACCCTACGGTCTTCATTGGCCCCGCCATAATAGCCGGTTCCGCCATTGGCCCCGTCAAACCACACCTCAAACACTTCACCATAGTTGGTCAGCAATTCCCGAAGCTGGGTACGGAAGATATCAATGTATTCGGGTGTGCCATAGTGCTCATTATTTCTGTCCCAAGGGGAAAGGTAAACCCCGAATTTCAACCCATATTCTTTACAGGCTTCGGAAAGTTCCTTGAGCACATCTCCTTGACCATCTTTCCAGCTTGAACTTTTTACCGAGTGTTCGGTAGTGGCAGTTGGCCAAAGACAGAAGCCATCATGGTGCTTGGCAGTGAGGATGATTCCTTTCATACCTGCCTCTTTGGCTACTTTGGCCCATTGTCGACAGTCCAGTTCCGTGGGATTAAACGTGTCCGGATCCTCTCCACCCAAACCCCATTCGATATTGGTAAAGGTGTTCATATTAAAGTGGACAAAGGCATAATATTCAAGATCCTGCCAGGCCAGTTGCCTTTCAGAAGGAACCGGGTCCACAGGCGCAGGTGGTGCCACTTCCTTCTTTTGACAGGCAACAGCTAGTAATAATAATGCGATGTATTTTTTCATAAGGGGTAAGTAAAGAATTGAATGTCTAATATAGTTAATTGATAAAAATAATTCATAAAGATTAACACATTAAGAAAATTTTTTAGACAAAAGTGCAAGAATTGTATCAACAGAATAAACCAAAGCAGTTCTTATTGAATGTAGTATGATTTCTCATTGAATTAAAGGCTCGACTTTGGATTATCCATAGTGGCCGAGGAGATACCGGTGTCAAATTCTGAACCCCGGTATATAAGTGGCCAGCGGCATCAGCGGAAAATGGTTCACAATTGAAATTTATGGGTTTTGGCGGCAATTTATATTCTCTATTGACATTTAACCGGCCAAAACATGAGCCTCGTGGGGGACCTTTGCCTGGGGCTGCTACCCCAGGCTATTATAATTTTGCCCCATTGGGGCGGGCCCCTTCCCCATTTCCTACCATGACTTCGACTAAATATTATTTGTCTAATACTCAGAGAAATCTACTTATGAGACAGCCCCATTTTTAAAATACTTTGATCCCGATTTGGGTGTTTTCAAAATGTTGAGCTTCGACCCGACCTGCTTAGGCGCCACCTTGACCCTATTTCTCACCGATTCCACAACCTGTCCCGTCATTCGACGGGAGATCTACCTAGCGTCAGATAGCTTTGCACAGAATTAAAACTCTTTTCTGTGGGCTTCTGTGTATTCCGTGAGAGCCTGTTTTTTCTAATTAAAAGTACAGGTGCCTTTGCTACTATATATGATCTTTTTTCTGCGCTCATCTGTGCCATCAGCGGGCAAGTATTTTTGATTTGTTCAATTAGATGGAATGACTACAGTGACGAAAGGTCATTTTGCGCTTAATCAAGCCTAGAAGCTGTAGATTTTGTTTGAAAGCCGGACATCTGTAACATGATTTTTAGAATCTCTTTTGAAATAAGCTGGTTGAAGAAGTATAACCCTTATTTTTACGGCATGAAATTAGGAATCCTACTCACCCTTGTACTCTTACTTTGCGCTCCCCTAAAAAACTGGGGACAAACTGTCTTGACCATTGCTGATACAGAAAACAAAATGCCCATTCCGGCAGTAGTGATAAAAGCTTCTGAACAGGAAAAATGGATAACCAATGAAAAGGGCAGCGCAACAATAGAAATTAAGGGCAAGCAAAAAGTCATGCTTTCCCATTTGGCTTATGAAACAAGATGGATAGAGCTGGTACCGGGACAATCCTACGATGTCTTTTTAGAAAAAAAGGAAACCCGCCTTTCTGAGGTTGTGGTGACTTCCTTTGGATCGGAAAGGCGCTTAATGGAGCAAACTGCCGCGGTAAGCAGAATTGGAGAAGAAGAGCTGTACCGCTTTAATGAACATAACGTGGTGCATGCCTTCAATACCAAAGCAGGAATAAGGCTGGAAGAAAGGGCACCTGGCAGCTATAGGGTGTCCATTAGAGGTAGCTCTTTGAGGGCTCCTTTTGGGGTAAGAAATGTGAAAGTGTATTGGAACGGAATCCCTTTTACCGCTCCTGACGGAACAACTCCGCTGAACATTCTTGACCTGAGCAATATCCAAAATGTGGAAATCATCAAGGGCCCAGCAGGGAGTATTTATGGAGCTGGGAATGGGGGAGTCATCAGTTTTACCCCTAAGGAAATTACCGGGAGCAAGGTGCAAGCAGAGGTTTCGGCAGGGGATTTTGGCCTTTACAAATACAGGCTAGGATTGGAGCAGCGCATTGAAAACGGTAGCATTAACGCGAGTTATGTCCATCAGCAGTCGGACGGGTATCGGGACCACAGTGCATTGGACAGAAAGGTTTTTCAAATGGGTGCCAACTTTCAGCCCTCTGCCAAACAATCCTTTTCCACCCAATTGATCTATAGTGACCTGAACTATGAACTGCCGGGAGGCTTAAATGCCAGCCAACTGGCTGGAAACCCACAGCAGGCCCGACCGGGTTCCGCCGCCCAAAATGCATCAATTGCCCAGAAATCACTGTATGCCACCTTCGTCCATACCTACGATTTTAATGATCAATGGAGCAATACCTCCTCCGGCTATGTGCAAACCACTGACTTTGAAAATCCATTCAATTTGGATTATAAACGGGAAACCCAATACGGTTACGGAGGAAGGACCAAGTTCACTTTAAATGACAATTGGGGAGGGTTCCCTGTCAGGCTGATCGCAGGGGGGGAGTACCAGTTTGCCAATACCAGTGCCCAGAACTTTGGCAATAGAGGAGGGGTAGCGGATACCATCAGGTTCAGTGATGACCTGATCACCACCCAAGGCTTCCTGTTTCAGCAATTGGAGGTAAACTGGACTCCGGATGTCTTGATGACGGTGGGACTGAGCGAAAATTTCTCCCGCTTTGACATTGACAGGGCCGTAGACGCCTCCACTGGCGTGCCCTATAAGGTCCAGCGGAAGTTTGACCCTATCTGGGTGCCCAGACTGGCACTGTCTGCCCAGTTAAACAGCTATTCAGCACTTTATGGCGGTATCAGTTCAGGCTTTTCCCCTCCCACCATTGACGAGGTCCGCACCAATGAGGGAACGATCAACTTAGACCTTGAAGCTGAAAAAGGAATCAATTATGAAGTGGGTTATCGCGCCAACTATAAATCAGGCCTGGTTAATGTTGATATAAGTGCATTTTATTTTCAGCTGGACGAAACCATCACCACCTACACCAATGAAGATGGGGTAGTCCTATTTCGCAATGCGGGAGCTACAGATCAAAAAGGGATAGAAGCGCAGGTAGGTTATGCTTTGGTCAGGAACAACACCGCTTGGCTACAGGAAGTGGAGATGGCCCATGCCTATACCTTGCACTGCTTCACCTTCAAGGATTATGTGGATGACGGGGAGGATTTCTCTGGAAATCGATTGACCGGGGTGTCACCGAATACCTTGATGAACAAGCTGGATATCCGCACCCGACCGGGCCTATACCTGAACCTTAGCCATCAGTTTGTGGACGAGATTCCCTTAAATGACGCCAACACCGTTTTTCAGGAGGTATTTCACCTGATCAATGTGCGGGGCGGTTGGAAACGGTCACTGAACCCGTCTTGGGATTTGGAAATTTTCGGAGGTATAGAAAACCTGTTGGATGAACAGTACAGCCTTGGCAATGACCTGAACGCCTTTGGAGGAAGGTATTACCAACCGGCAGCACCGATTAATTTCTATGGCGGAGCCAAGATTGCCCTAAAATATTAACCTTATTGAATTCCAATGTGGATTGTCCAAAGGTTATTCTTTAATGAACTTGATTTTTGGGTAGTATTTGGTTTCTTGTCGGTCATGGATTTCGATAATCCATCGAGTTTCTTTGAGCTTGTTAAAAATTAATTCGTGTTAACCACTCTATCGCCAAATAGATCCGTGAAATTCGTGGACACTTTATAACCCCTGAAAACTTGTCCGCCCCGGTGGACCTGTCGGCCGAACAGGCGGGTTCTTGGACACCTTCTTGATGATCTAATCTACTGGCACAATTGGGGATAATCTTATTTCATAATGATGCTGGTGATGATTTATTTTTGAGATCTAACTTGGGATATCTTTCTTTTTCAAGGGCTTTATTACCTTTGCACCAAAATCAGCGCTATAGCAATCGTACAAAAAAGAGATTACTGAAAATGGAAAAACCAGTTTTTAATATTGAAGAAGTCAACAAAATAATTCGGAACCGCCGATCCATGTTTGTGGCACAGTTTAAGGAGAACGACCCTGTGGAGGACCACATCATTGAAGAGATGTTGGAGAATGCCAACTGGGCACCTACGCACAAACTGACGGAACCTTGGCAGTTTACGGTTTTTTCCGGGGAAGGCCTAAAGGAGCTGGCCCGCTTCCAATCGGAGCTTTATAAGGAAAGGGCAGAGAAAAACGGCACTTTCAAAGAACCGGTGTACCAAAAATTACAGGAGAATCCTCTAAAATGTTCACATGTTATCGCCATTGCGATGAAAAGGGACTTGAAGGCGGGGTTGCCCGAGATGGAAGAAGTAGCGTCTGTTTCCATGGCGGTGCAAAACATGTACCTCACAGCCAGCGCCCATGGCTTGGCGGCTTATTGGGGGACCGGCGGAGTTACTTTTTATCCAGAAGCCAAGCCCTATTTCGGCTTGGAAGAGGAAGACCAGTTGATGGGCTTTTTCTATGTAGCCAAGCCCAATCTGGATATTTGGCCCACAGGAAAGAGAAAGCCGATATCGGAAAAAGTGAAATGGGTGAAGGAGTAATTTTCTGATTTTTAACCTCAAAGGGCACTGAAGGGTACAAAATCGTCTGCGTCCTCTGTGGTTAAAAAGATTAACCACGGAGGACACTGAGGTCGCAGAGGATCTATAAAAAAACTTTGTGGTCTATGTGTTTCCTCTTGACTCTGCGGCTTGGCTTAGTGCAACCGGCGGGACAAGCCTTTCCCCCAAAGAAGCTCAACCACCTCTGAGCTCTTTGTGTACTCTGTGGTATAAAAGCTTAACCACGAAGGACACGGAGTTCACTGAGATGCTAAAAAAGAAACTTTGTGGTCTATGTGGTTCCTTTTGACTCTGCGCCGTGGCTTAGTGCAACCAGTGGGACAAGCTTTTCCTACACAGAAGCTCAACCACCTCTGAGCTCTTTGTGTACTCTGTGGTATAAAAGCTTAACCACGAAGGACACGGAGTTCACTGAGGTTCTATAAAAAAACTTTGCGGTCTGTGTACTTCCTCTTGACTCTGCGCCGTGGCTTAATGCAACCGGTGGGACAAGTCTTTCCCCCAAAGAAGCTCAACCACCTCTGAGCTCTTTGTGGCCTCTGTGGTTATAAAGCTTTACCTCGGAGAACACGGAGTTCGCTGAGGTTCTACAAAAGAAATTTTATGGTCTTTGTGTTTCCTCTTGACTCTGCGCCGTGGCTTAGTGCAACCAGTGGGACAAGCTTTTCCTTCACAGAAGCTCAACCACCTCTGAGCTCTTTGTGGCCTCTGTGGTTTAAAAGCTTTACCACGGAGAACATGGAGTTCACTGAGGTTCTACAAAGGAAACTTTGCGATCGATGTGCTTCCTCTTGACTCTGCGCCGTGGCGTATTGCAAATGGCGGGACAAGCCTTTCCTACACAGAAGCTTAACCACCTCTGAGCTCTTTGTGTCCTCTGCGGTTTAAAAGCTTAACCACGAAGGACACGGAGTTCACTGAGGTTCTATAAAAAACTTTGTGGTCTTTGTGTTTCCTTTTGACTCTGCGCCGTGGCTTAGTGCAACCGGCGGAACAATCCTTTCCCCCAAAGAAGCTCAACCACCTCTGAGCTCTTTGTGGCCTCTGCGGTTTAAAAGCTTTACCACGGAGAACACGGAGTTCGCTGAGGTTCTACAAAAGAAACTTTGTGGTCTATGTGTTTCCTCTTGACTCTGCGCCGTGGCTTAGTGCAACCGGCGGGACAAGCTTTTCCTTCACAAAAGCTTAACCACCTCTGAGCTCTTTGTGTACTCTGTGGTTTAAAAGCTTAACCACCTCTGTGCACTTTGCGTCCTCTGCGGTTTAAAAGCTTTACCACGGAGAACACGGAGTTCACTGAGATGCTAAAAAAGAAACTTTGTGGTCAATCAACTATCAATAATCAACCAATATATTTGCTATTTTTTGCAAATCGGATTCTACGATTTCCGTTTTTGGGGCTAAAGGAAATATTTGTTGTCCTTGTCGGCTGATAAATGCAGCACGCCAACCTGCCCATAATGCTCCTGCAACATCCCAACCGTGAGCCGCAATTAACATTGCCTCATTCGGCTTTATTCCCATTTTTCTTGCGGCCCATTCATAAGTTTCTCTAAATGGTTTGAATTTTCCAACCTCTTCTACACTTAATCGCTCATCAAAATATTCGGTTAAGCCAGCGCTTTCAAATTGTTTTTTCACACCTTCATTAGACGAATTTGTGAAAGATACTAGTTTGTATCCATTTTGCTTTAATTGGTTTAATGCTCCTTTTACTTCAGGATGAGCAGGTAAACCTCGCAAGGCATTTACAATTATTTCCCGCGCATTATCTTCCGAAATCGTAATATTGTTATTGGCACCAACCATTTGAAGAGTAGCTGCACCAATATTGCCAAAATGTTCATATTGCCCGCTTGCAGAAGTCACTAATGAATAATGAAGCATTGTTGTAAACCAAAGCGAAAGCAAATCCTCCCTACCATTTAGTGCTTTTCCAACTTGTTTCTTCATTTGTGTTAAATCCAATAAAGTTTCATTAACGTCAAAGAACAAAATTTTAGGTCTTTCTTTAATGATAGTTTTCATGTGTCTTTCATTTGCTTGTCCTATGAGCATATTAGGCATTAACATTGATGTTGTGCCTAACATGCCAAGATTCTTGATAAAATTCCTCCTATAGCTTTTCATCACTGCTTTTAATTAGATATAGCTTATAAACTACTTAAAGAAGATATCCAATGGGTATTATTGGTGGATTGGTCAGCCTTACACCGTCTCTGCTTTCCAAGCAAATTTTTGAAAAGGTTCATCTACAGGTGTATTGGCGATATGGTTGGTATAATTACTTATCACTTTTTGAGATAAGCCTAAAATGATTTCCAAAACTTGTCTTTCCTCGTAACCTGCTTTATAAAATACCTTCAAATCGTCTTGTGTCACCTGCCCACGATTACGTACAATCTTTAAAGTAAAATCGTGTAGGACCTGTAGTTTTTCAGTTGGCATTGCTGTTCTGTTTCTTAAGGCTTCACTTAAAGATGGATCTACTTTCATCATGTTGGCAATACCCGTATGTGCAGGCACACAATAATGACATTCGTGTTCTACGTTTATTGTTTGCCAAACTACAGTCAATTCTTCTTTGTTGAACGTGGATTGCGTGAACAGCTTGTGTAATGTTTGATAAGCTTCTAAAACTCCCGGTGCTCCAGCTATTACGCCATGTAAACCAGGGATCCATCCGTTTTGTTTTAAAGATTCCTCTAAGAGTGGTTTGCTACCTTCTGGTGCCGATTCGATGTTGTGAATTTTTAATGTTGTCATAATTTATCAGTTAAGGATTTGATTTTTTTGTTGTCTTTTTAAAATCAACACGTTTAATGTTGATAATAGGATGATGCCAATAGCGATATAAACCAGTGGCCATTTAGGTTGTACTCTTAATGAAAACTCTGCTATAAGGGCACCTACCATTGTAAGTAAACCGAGAATATTGGCGTAAGTAGCCCATTTTGCAAAAGAAATTTCTGAGATATCCCTAAAACCTTTCTTTAATGAACTAAAAATTGCTGTTGCAAAATATCCTATGACTACAATCGCAATTAGTATTCCGGTGGATATTCTAAAAAAAGTAGGATCAATGCCTAAAGATTTTGCCATTTCTATAAATGCCTGTACTGAAATCTCCCATCCGATTAATTTTGAAATAGCAAACCGTGATAATATAAGGGCCA
>NZ_BAAHAP010000134.1:0-11117 GCF_054777495.1 Echinicola sediminis
GTATTTCATTTTCTATGACCTTTTACATGTCCAATCTGGGCATTATCATCCGCCAAAAAAGTATGATCATGTATTTTATGTTTTTTGTGGTGGTAGCTTTTATTGATTGGAAGCAAACCCAGAAGATCAAGCGTCTGATAAAATACAGACGTTATAAGGAAGCGAGAAAAAGGGAAATGGAAAGAAAGTGGGATGCTTTAGCCAGAAAATCGGCCTTAAAGTAAGTCAGTTAACAAAAAATATCAGAAGAGAATGACCTATTTATATATATTGTTCAAAACACCAATCTTAATATCAGGATGTCCTTTTTAGTCGTATCACTGGATTTTGAATTGCTGTGGGGCCTTTTCGATAAAGTCAGGCTGGAGAACAAAGGTGCTTATTTCAGTAATACCCGAAAGGTAATTCCGCAAATGTTAAGAGCATTTGAGCAATATGGAGTAGCGGTCAGCTGGGCAACTGTAGGCATGCTTTTGACAGAAAGTAAAGAAGAGTGGGAGTATTACAAACCTCAGGTTCTTCCTTCTTACCAAAATCCAAAAAACTCTCCTTACCATTGGGTGGAGAGGCATGGTTATTTCCCTCAGTTCCATAGTGCGCTGCCTCTGGTTCAACATATCTTGCAAACTCCCGGACAGGAACTGGCCAGCCATACCTATTCCCATTACTATACCATGGAAGGAGGGCAAGACCAAGAGCAATTCAGGAAGGACCTGCAGATGGCAAGAAAGATTGTCAAAGATAAAGTTGACATGAATGTACAATCTCTGGTGTTTCCCCGAAATCAGTACAATGCAAATTATCTTAAAGTGTGCAGTGAAGAAGGCTTCAGTAATGTAAGGACCAATCCTGGAGACTGGTTTTGGAAGAATCCACAAAGTGCAGGCTTCGTTCAGAAGGCCTTCCGGGCAGCGGACACTTTATTACCCATGGGAAAGAGCACTTCATTTACTTTGGATAGCATCAAACTCAACGATGGTTTTCCCATCCAAATTCCGGCATCTCGTTTTTATAGGCCACATAATGGGCAATACAAGTCATTGGATAGGGTACGTATGAAGCGGGTTATTCAGGAAATGACCTATGCCGCGAACAATAACCTGATTTATCATTTATGGTGGCATCCACACAATTTTGGAAATCATCCTGAGGAAAACATGAAAGACTTGTTGATTGTTTTACAAGCTTTTGAGAAGCTAAGAAATGAAAAGGGAATGCAATCTGTGAACATGGGGCAGCTTGCCGAAATGCTTATGGAGCTGGCTTCATAGAAAATAGAATATGTCCTGGGATATTTATTTCATTCAATCAGCAATGTTATTGTAAAATTAAAACAGTTCTAGATCTCCAAGGCTAAAAGAGAGTTCATTCTTCAGCAATTGATCAAAATCATCTTCAGCTACATTCAGGTTTCTAAGGGTAATCAGTGGACCAAGAGAAGTTTTGATATTGCTTAGGATTCCTAAAGAGGGAAATTGCTGCAATGCACTTCCAGAGTAGGCAATAAAATCTACCGGATAGGTCGCAATGAGTTCTTTGAGTTGTTTTTTTAGATGGAGCGAATTGATTTGTTGATTTTTTTGAAGGCCAATTAACTCACTTATCCTAAGCTCTTGGGCCCATGTGTGGGATTTTATCCTAAAGATACAGAGATAACTTTCCTGATCGGTCAAGCAGCCGTATTTGAACAGTGGATTCTGGGCGTATCTCCAATAAAGAAAGCTTGGGGATAGATTCGTAGCAAACAAGGGGGGATTGTACTCCGGAAGGGAGATTTCTTCCGGCCATTTTTGAAGGCCTAAGCTGATAGGACTGCTTTCTTTATTTTTCAGCCCTTTGAGAAGATGGAATGGGCGTAAAATAGTGGTCCTAACGGAAAGCCGGCCTTTTTTTTGCCAGCCCATTTTTAAGTACCCCGGTAAACTGTTTTTATTGGGGGTATTAAAAATAAATTGGTATCCTTTTGGGCTACATTCTTTTATTAATCCCAGGCTTAACTGCTTGAAAATTCCTTTTCCTTGATAATCAGGGTGGGTGGCCGTATCAACAGCCCTGAGGGCTTTTATTGGCTGATTGCCTTTTTGCCATTCCCATTGCATAAAAGCCCTGACCCCAGCAAGGTTGCCCTTTTCCTCAGCAAGCCATACTGGAGATGGGCCGAAGGGATTGCTCAAATGTTTCCATTTCCACAGGGACTCACTCTTTGGAATCATGCTCTCTCCTAAAGAAGATTTTAATAGTTCTACGATAGCTGGAATATCTGAGGTAGTGGCTTCTCTTAACTGCATGAAGCTAAATTAGCGTTAAATTCAGATAATTTTCCACTAAAATTTGCTATTTGTTCAAACAAAAGTTGAATTTTGTTTAACTACCCTTGATGTCTATGATTCAGGTCCTTCTGTTTTTTGTTATTGGCGTACTGCTTATACTTACCAATAAAAGGTTGGGAAAGCAAGAAGGTCTTTCTACCTATGAAATATGGCATCTTCACACATTGTTGTTGTTTCAAATGGGAGCTGCGATAATTTATCACTGGTATATTTCAGTAAATGGAGGAGATTCGATTGCCTACTGGAATTTAAATGGCCCTTTGGCCAATCCTCATGCCGAAGGCTGGTGGGATTATTTTGGTATTGGCTATCCCTTCATGTACTGGCTCAATTATCTTCCCGCCAAGCTGCTTGGTTGGGAAATGCTTACCGGACATCTTCTTTACGCCATACTTGGCTTTTTAGCTTTTCGGTTATTGTTTTTATTGAAACACCAGTATTTTACTTCGTATAAGCAATTTTTTGGTGTTGCTTGGCCAATATTACTATTGTACTTACCCAATTTACATTTTTGGTCTGCAGGGATTGGAAAGGAAGCATTGTGCTTTCTAGGTTTATCCATGTTCGTTTTTGGGATGGACAGGAGAAAATTACACTATATGCTATTGGCAGCCCTATTGGTCTTTATGGTAAGGCCGTATTTGATTTGGATCATAGGGGTAAGCTTAAGCGTTTCTTTACTTTTATTCGGAGGAGCGCCCAATAAAGCAAAGTATTATGGAGGGGCATTACTGCTGTTGTGCTTTTTGGTGTTGCCTTTATTACTATGGCGCGTTGGGCTGGAGGAAGTTTCCTTGGAAGGAGTTATGGGACTTATGAAAAGTCAGTTCAATATGCTGTCTGGAAGTAGGGTGGGATCTTCCTTGGATATGGCTAATTATAACTTAATCGAACGTTTGATCAGTTATTGGTTCAGTCCATTGATCATGTATTCATCCGGTATTTTTGGAAGTATCGCTTCAATGGAAAACCTATTGGTTTTGGTTCTTTTTATTGGAATGTCTATCACTGCCAAAGTAAAGAAATGGAGCGCTATACCTTTTTATTTGAAATTTGGATTGGTATTGTTTGTGATCAGTTCGCTGGTCTATGCCAATATATTGGCTAATATGGGGATAATGATGCGGATGAAAAGTATCTATATGTTGTTTCCCATATTTATGTTAATTGGCTTAGGAAACGTAAAGGAAAGCATGTCATCTTCTACTTTAAATGGGCCCAATAGTAAAGTAAGTGACGGGTAAATGGACACGGTGCTTTGGAGAAATTATTTTGTTAAACAACTGTTCTGATGGGGATTTTATTTCTCTATTTAAAATACAAATTAACACTTAATGAAAGCTGAACAGCTTTCATTTTCTTTTTGTGTTTTTCAGGTTATTGATGATATTTCATTAAATTGGGCATCAAAGTACGGAAAAGGAGGAAAATAGGGTGCCGTAGCCTTGGGCTATAAACCTTGGAGAACTTGAGGGCAGTAGGGAAAGGTTTAGTCGTTGGAGTGCTCCTCTTAGCATAAATGGCCCATTTTAATGTACTGCTATACCCCCTCTAATCAAATTTGGATGGGGTAATTTTATGTATAGGTTCTAAGAATGAACAGTTATTAACCCTATTTATACAATTAACTTAATTTTGATAATGAAAGAACTGCGACGGCTACTTGTTTTGATGATAGCCATTTCGGCGATAGGCACCGACAATGCCTTGGCACAGCAAAAAAGTGAAAATAAGCCCAATATCATTTTTATTCTAACCGATGATTTGGGTTATGGCGACTTGGGAGCATTTTTTCAAAATGAACGGAAATTACGGGGAGACAGAAGCGAGCCATGGATCATGACTCCTCAGCTGGATAAAATGGCCGCAAAGGGGGCAATGCTTACCAACCATTATACGGCGGCTCCAGTTTGTGCTCCTTCCAGGGCGTCCATTCTGATGGGGGTAAACCAAGGCCATGCCCATGTGAGGGACAATCAGTTTGATAAATATTTAGGGGATAATTATACCTTGGCTGAGGTGCTCAAGGCAGCGGGGTATACGACTGCGGCTATTGGGAAGTGGGGCTTGCAGGGAGAAGGAGAGGGACCTGAGTGGCCATCGCATCCACTGAAAAAGGGATTTGACTATTATTATGGATATATCAGGCACCGTGACGGGCACGAACACTATCCAGTAGAAGGAGTTTACCGTGGGCCAAAAGAGGTCTATGAAAATTACGAAGTCAGCCAAGGCCTTGACAAGTGTTATACCGGAGATCTTTTTACAGCAAAAGCCAAGGACTACATCATAAAGCATCAAAAAGCCAAGGGAGACCAGCCTTTCTTTATGTTTTTGGCTTATGATACGCCTCATGCCGTATTGGAATTGCCCACGCAGGATTATCCGGCAGGTGGAGGAATCAATGGCGGACTGCAATGGTGGGGCACACCGGGTAAGATGATCAACACAGCCAGTGGAGAAGTGGATTCCTTTGTTTATCCTGAATTTGCTGATGCCACTTATGATGACGACAAGGATCCTTCTACAGCCGAAGTTGCCTGGCCGGATACCTATAAGCGTTATGCCACGGTCAACAGAAGGATTGATGATCAAGTGGGGGATCTGTTGAAGTTGCTGGATGACTTGGACATTGATGAGAACACTTTGGTAGTATTTACCTCGGACAATGGCCCTTCCGAAGAATCGTATCTGCCGAAAGAATATGCCCGCTATACACCTGAATTTTTTAATAATTATGCCCAGTTTGATGGGATCAAAAGGGATGTTTACGAAGGTGGTTTGAGGACGGCCACTATTGCCTACTGGCCAGAGACCATTAGGGAGAATACCGTGGTGGATGAGCCAAGTATTTCTTATGACTGGATGCCGACCTTTGCCGAAGCAGCTGGAATAGCCGCACCGGTAAGGTCTGATGGGGTCTCCCTTTTGCCTTCCCTGACCGGAAGGGGCAAGCAATTGGAGAGCCAGGTTTATGTGGAGTATTTTCAAAACGGATCAGTGCCCAAATACGCGGAGTTTGATGAATCCCACCAAGGAAAAAAGAGGGGACAGATGCAAATGATCCGTATGGGAGATATGGTAGGCGTACGGTACAATATTCAGGACCATCAGGATGACTTTGAAATCTTTGATGTAAACAAGGATCCACAACAAACACAAAACCTGTCCATTGAAGGGGCTGATCTACAGGAAAAGTTTAAGGCAGCAGTTTTGAGGCGAAGGATCAATAACCCCGAGGCAAAGCGGCCTTATGATGAGGCGTTGGTTCCTGCTTTGGACCTTAAGAGAGTAAAGCAGGGCTTAAATTCAGCAAGCTACAAGGTAGCTACAGACTGGATTCCTCAGGTTACGGACAAAAAGGCCAAAACTAAGAAGGTGCCTTTTCTTGATAGTCGCGTGCAAGCTACAAAGGGCAATCTTGTGGTATGGAATGGATACATCAAAGTTCCGGAGGATGGAAAGTATCAATTCTCTGCAGAAAGAGGAAGTCAAAAAGTATACATGAGAATTCATGATATAGGGGTGTTGGATGGTGACTATAGTAGCACGGCAAACCCAGAAGGTGAGGTCTACTTGGCGGCGGGCTTTCATCCGATTACTTTCTACTGCTTGAAGACAGAAAACCATCCATCGGATAAGTTGGCCTTATACTGGCGTTCTGAAAAAATGGGCCAACAGGAAATTCCTGCTGCTGCCTATTTTAGATAGGAAATAGGATTTACGTTGATAGGATATGGAAAGGGGGAGCCACAGATTACACGGATTTTCTTTAGTTGGAATTTTGATAGTGCCTGCAATATCCGTAGTTGTCCAGGGGCTGTGCCTTTGGGCTGGTTAAAGTTGAGCCAGTGCCTCAAATAGAAGAGACTTCCTCATAGGTGTGGGTTTCTCTGAGTCCTACACAAATAATAATTCGTCGTAGTCTGTGCGTCAGTGGATAAAGTGCTCGCCCCAAAGGTGCCCCGCAAGGGTTATGTTTTGGCCGGATTAATAACTATAGAGCATACAGCTTGCCGCCAAAACCAGTGGATTTCAATTGATAAGTCTACCCCAAGATAATGAGTAAAATATTTGGTTACCAGGTTCCGACGATGACTTATGAGACAGGCTAAAGTTTAGGAGTCCCTCAACGCAGCTAAGGGACAAAGCGAAAACCTGGTAAGTGTACAAAACCAAGCTGGCCCGGATTTGAAATCCGGACCTATTTATAGGTGGCATTTGTAACGCCGCAAATAAATGAAAATGTGTATTCGCAATCTTGCACCTGCCAGTTCATTGGCAGAATCTGGTATCGGTATGTAAGGATGGCCTTTGGTGTAGCTGGTTTTAAGGAAATTGAGCAGGCCGTAAAGAAAATGAGCTAGCTCGCGTCGTGGAACAGCGAGATCCGCTCATTTTTAGGCCGGAACAGTTTTCTTAAAATTAAATTGGGGTAACAAAATCTCCTTCTAAAGGTAAATCGTTATTCCCCATTTATAAGCTGCACCACCGGCCTAGATTCCTGCCTCACGGTAGGCGAGGTTTGGTACTTTTCATCAATGGAAATGCGCAGCATTCATGAGGACCATCAAGAACAAAACAATACCTGAATAAAAGTACATATCAACAATAAAATAAAGCATAAACCAAAGAAAATATAGTTACGTGCATCATAGCGAATAGTCAAATAAATGAATATCAACTTTTAATTACTTATAAACCAATCAAACAATAAAACCAACCCATGAAAAACAATTATTTAAAACGTCTGCTCCTGGCAGTTTTTGGACTAAGCAGTTTATGGGCCTGTAAGCAGCAAAAGACAGAGGAGAATACCCAAGAGGTGGCATCCAAGCCAAATATTGTGGTGATCTATTTGGATGACCTGGGCTATGGTGATGTCAGTGCTTATGGAGCTACTGAAATCAGCACCCCGAATATGGATAAGATCGCCAATGGCGGGGTCCGTTTTACCAATGGCTATGCCTCCTCCGCCACCTGTACCCCTTCCAGGTACGCTTTGCTTACCGGAATGTACCCTTGGAGAAACAAAGATGCTAAGATCCTGCCCGGTACGGCGCCTTTATTGATCGGTACTGAGCAGCTTACGCTGCCTAAGATGCTAAAAGAACAGGGGTATTATACCGGAATCGTGGGTAAGTGGCACCTAGGTTTGGGAAATGGAGATGTAAACTGGAACGAAAAGATCAGCCCATCTCCCAATGAAGTCGGTTTTGATTACAGTCATATTTTGGCGGCGACCCAGGACAGGGTGCCTACCGTATACATAGAAAACGGTCATGTGGTCAACCTCGATCCAAATGATCCGATAGAGGTTGACTACAGCAAAAACTTTGAGGGAGAGCCTACGGGAAAGGAAAACCCGGAGCTATTGACCATGAAATGGCATCACGGACACAATAACAGCATTGTCAACGGGGTTCCGCGAATAGGTTTTATGAAAGGTGGGGAAGCCGCTAAATGGAGCGATGTTGACATGGCCGATCATTTTCTGGAGAAAGCCCAGGATTATGTAAAAGAGCACAAGAACGAACCGTTTTTCCTTTATTATGCCCTGCAACAACCCCACGTACCACGTACGCCCCATCCTAGATTCGAAGGAGCTACCGGCATGGGGCCAAGAGGTGATGTCATCGCAGAAGCGGATTGGTGTATTGGAGAGTTCTTGAAGACTTTGGAAGAGGAAGGCTTGATGGAAAATACACTTATTGTTTTCTCCAGCGACAATGGGCCGGTGCTGAACGACGGCTATTATGATGATGCTGTAGAAAAGCTAGGCGACCATACCCCTGCTGGGCCATTGAGAGGTGGAAAATACAGCTTGTTTGAAGCGGGAACCCGGGTGCCGTTTATGGTGTACTGGAAGGGTAAAATCCAGCCCAAAGTATCCGATGCCCTGGTTTGCCAGGTGGATTTATTGTCTTCTTTGGCGGAGTTGGTGGGCAGTGATCAGCAAGGTCCGGACAGTGAGAAGCTGTTAGATGTCTTCATGGGCAACAGCGATCAGGGGAGAGAGGAGCTGGTCATCGAGGCTTCCACCAGGACGGCATTGAGAAAGGGAGACTGGATCATGATTCCCCCATACCAAGGGCCAAAAGTGGCTGGAAATGTGAACATAGAACTGGGCAATGATGAAAACTATCAGTTGTATAACCTTAAGGAAGATATTGGCCAGCAAAGCAATCTTGCTGAGAGCAAGCCAGAGAAACTCGAGGAGATGGTTGCTGATTACCAAAAGATCAGAGGGGCGGAAAATACGGAAATAGAGCCGTTGGAATTGAAGTAGTAGTTGTCAGTATTTAGTATTGAGTATCAGGTATTTAGTGTAAAAGAGGTCCGTGTTTCAAATGCGGGCCTTTTTTTGTTTTTGAGACCTGTGCACTTCCATCTAGATTTCAGTTTTGCATTTTATGTATATCCGCAAAGACACCTGTAGCTATAAATTAGGTTCTATATGGATTACTATGGGTAGACAAATTTAAGTCTTTGAGGGGGGCTAAATTCAAAGGGGCTTGGTTCCGATAGCCACTTTAGGAAGGGAAAAGAATTGGATGTTTTAGCAGGTTTAGTCATACTAAATCATCCAACAAAAACATCTTGGATGTGATATTTATAAAATCAAATGAATGTGTAAATTGGTCCGCCTTGTAGGTATTGGGCGTTAAGAAATTAAAGAAGTGGGTAAGCAAGAAGGCAGGCTTGTGTCTAAAACGGAGGTCACTGGGCCACAGTTTACGGTGATAGCGGGCCAGCCATTCCGGGAATCACTGGGCCAAAAATAGAGTAGATTTTCCGGAGGTCATTGGGCCGTTTTAGGATGCACGTGTTGTTTGGTGCCGGAGGTCATTGGGCCACTTTCCATGATTAGTTATTAGCCTTGTAGTCGAATAACAGGAACTACATGGCAGGACAAAGAATAGACATCATGGATTTAAGAAGTTTGATCACCTTTAAGCAGAAGGGGCTTAGCAACCGAAAAGTGGCAGACCTATTGGGCGTCAACCGAAAGACCGTTGACAGTTATGTCAGGCGTTTCAGGGATCTTTCCCTTGGGTACGGGGAACTGCTTTCCCTTGACGGCAAGGATCTTCAGGAACTTTTCACCGAGACCGGACAGACAGAAAAGGAACGTTACGAGCAGCTGTCGGGGTGTTTTCCCCACATCGACGGGGAGATGAAAAAGCCCGGCTGTACCCTTCAGGTACTATGGAAGGAATACATCGCCCAAAATCCGGAAGGCTATAAATACAGCCAGTTCACTTGGCACTACCGGCAATGGAAGAAGCGCAACAACGCCAGTGGCAAGCTGTCCCACCGTGCCGGGGAAAAGCTGTTCGTGGACTTTTGCGGAAAGAAGCAGCACTACGTTGACCGCCGGACGGGGGAGCAGATAGCCGTAGAGGTTTTTGTGGGTGTCCTGCCCTGCAGCCAGTACACTTACGTAAGGGCGGTACCCAGCCAAAAACGGGAGGATTTTATCAGCTGTCTGGTCTATTGCCTGGGCAGGATGGGCGGTGTACCCTATGCCATCGTCCCTGACAACCTCAAATCAGCAGTGGACAAGGCCTCAAAATATGCCCCGGTCCTCAACAAGACCTTTTCGGATTTTGGCCTGCATTACGGCTGCGCTCTTGATCCTGCCAGGCCCTATAGCCCGCAGGACAAATCACTCGTGGAGCGTTCGGTCACTTTGGTCTACCAACGGATCTATTACCCGCTGGGCAACCATACCTTCTTCAGCCTGGAGGAGCTCAATGCGGCCATTGCAGAAAAGCTGGAGGAGTACAATGACTATCTGCTCAGCCATGGACAGGGCAGCAGGCGAAGCCAGTTTTTGGACATCGAAAAAGAGTTCCTCCAGCCCCTTCCCAAGAGCATCTACAGCATCCGTTATTATAAAAAGGCCACCGTCCAGAAGTCCTCCCATGTTTACCTGGGAGAGGACAAGAACTATTATAGCTGTCCCTATCGCTATATGGGCAAGAGCGTGGAGTTACAGTACAACCGGAACACCGTGGAGATCTTTTACCGTCAGGAGCGGATTGCTTCCCACAAAAGGGTTTCCCGGCAAGGACAGTACATCACCATCGGGGAACATATGCCCAGCAACCACCAATACTACAATGACTGGAGTCCGGAATACTTTGACCGGAGGGCACAAAAAGTTGGTCCGAACACCCAGGAATATATCGGAACGTTGATCGGCCAGTACACCTATCCCGAAATCGGCTACAAACAGGCACAGGGGATTCTTTCCTTCTTGAAAAGCTATGGACAGGAACGTCTGGAAAGGGCCTGTAAACGGGCACTGGGCTTCGAAAAAGCCTCCTACCATACCCTTGAAAGGATACTTAAAAACAAAATGGACCTCGAGGAACTGCCTCCTGCCGAGGACCATGTAACCCCGGGTCACAAGAACATCAGGGGCTCTTACAGCTGACAGGCAGTCCTCTTAATGAAACGAATCATATATCCCAACCAAATGAATGATGAACGAACACAACACCATTGAAAAAATGAAACAGATGCGCATGGGCACCATGGCGGAACTTTACCACAAGAACCTGACAGAACACCTCTACCGGGAGATGTCGGCCGACGAACTGTTGGCCTTTCTGGTGGACAGCGAATGGGAGTACAGGCAGAACAAAAGCATCGACAACCTCATACGGCAGGCCGGCTTTAAACAGGCCGCTGCGGCCACCGATATTGATTACCATACCTCCCGTAACCTGGACAGGGGACTGTTTGAGAGGTTGCTCGGACTGGCCTTCATCAAAAACC
>NZ_BAAHAP010000135.1:0-10627 GCF_054777495.1 Echinicola sediminis
GTGAAGGAATACAACTGTACCCCGAAGGAGTAAAGCTGTAAGGAGAAGGAATACAACAGTAACCCGAAGGAGCGATTATGTAAATTGAAGGAGGGCCATGTTAAGATGTAGGAATGTAGATGTATGGAGAAATTAGCCTTTTTTGAAAAAGGATTGGGCAGGCAAGTAGGGGATACCCCTTAGTGGCAGTTACTTTAGAAAGAGCCATTGAACATAAGTATTCTGCCCAAAATCCATTAGAAATTTATAAACCCATAAAATATGCTTACATCCATCCATCCCAAATTGCCCATGCGCGACAAGGCCGCGACAAGGGATTATTATATTCGCCAGTTGGGCTTTGAGGAATTTGGAAATGCGGACTATGAAGGTTATCTAATGGTGGAAAAGGACCAGGTGCAGCTTCACTTTTTTGAATTCAAGGCCCTTGATCCCAAGGAAAACTATGGACAGGTATATATCAGAACAGATGATATCGATCAGTTATACCATTCGTTTTTGGAAAGGGACATTGCTATCCATCCCAATGGGCATCTGGCATTAAAGCCCTGGGGACAAAAGGAGTTTTCGATCCTTGACCCGGACAATAATTTGCTGACTTTTGGGGAGAGTGTTTAAGGGCAGACAGAATTTGGGTGATATTAACTTTGTCAGTGGATTAACCACAGAGGTACTGAAATCGCGAAGGGGCGAAAAGCTTTTTATAATTGGGGCTGTTCTGGATATGGAGAATGAATACCTGTCCTTTGGGCCGAATTTTAGTCTCCTTTTAATCCTTTAGATTTGATTCTTAACTCAGCTCCGAAACTACTGAAAAGTGACAGAGTTGGAATTTTTGTTTACCGCTTTGCCCACCAAATTTGCTCGAGAATGAAGGCATTTAGGAGCCAGGCAGCCATAATGCCCTAATAGATACCGAAAGTGCAAAAATATCGGTAAATTTAGTGTGTAATGCATTGTTTACCAGTTGTGTATGGGTGTTTTGTTGTCCGTGTTTTAGTGTCCTTTCAAATCGAGGAGACATGTAACCATGATGGCCTTTGCAGCTTCACAATGCTTTACCCCTAGGCAATTCCCCTAGCTGTTTCTTATCAACTAACCGATTTTATCATGAGACATTTAATAGTAATATTGGGTTCTCTATCTTTAATACTGTTTAGTTGTAACCCAAAACCGGAGCAAGAAGTGGAGGAAGTGGAGAGTCCCGAAAGTTACCATTATACGGGAAAAATTATCGACATGCACATGCATACCGGGCTTCCTTTTGAAGTGCCCCCTGGAATGCCTTCCATTTGCCGCCCTGAGCCATGTGAGGGAGATATCCAGGCAACGACCGACCCAACAGAACTGATGAAGAAAACCCTAGAAGCAATGGACCTGCACCAGATCAGCAAAGCTTTTCTTAGCGGTGTGGATTGGTCGGCTGTTCAGGACTGGGGAAAAGAAGCGCCTGATAGGTTTATTTTAGCTCCCTTTATTTTGAACCCAACAAGCGCTGAATTGGAGCAGCTCAAACAGGAATATGCCTCGGGCCGGTTTACAGGAATGGGGGAAATCGGAGCGCAGCTTAGTGGAATAGCACCAAGTGATCCCTCGCTGAAGCCTTATTTTCAGCTGGCCGAGGAATTGGAGCTTCCCGTCCTGATACATACCCTGGGCATAGGCCCTCACACCCCCAATTTCAGGTCCGATCTGGGCAGCCTCTTATTGCTGGAGGATGTGCTGAAGGCCCATCCCAAACTCAGGATTTATGTGGAGAATGCGGGGTTTCCGTATCGCGATGAAATGATCGCCATGATGTACCAGTATCCACAGCTTTACGCCGATCTGTCCACCATCACCTGGGTGATCCCGCGCTCAGCCTTTTATGACTTTTTGGAGACACTGATCGAAGCTGGGTTGGGAAAAAGACTAATGTTTGGCTCTGATCAAATGGTATGGCCCGAAAAAATCGGTGTGGCTATAGAAACCATAGAGCAGGCCCCTTTCTTAACGGACGAACAAAAGCAGGATATCTTCTATAACAATGCAGCGCGTTTTCTGCGTCTGGAGGGAATGGAAGGCATTGCATCTCAAGGAGACCAAAGCCATTGATTTGGAGAAGATGTAGGAATAGGCAAACCTGAAAAGTATACAGGACCTGTGATCCAAAACCATGGATAAGGGAGTTTTAAGTACGTCAATCCCCATAAGGCCAATTTTGGCCTCTTTATTCTTTTCTCTTGGCTCTTTACACTGCTCTAAATTTTATTTCCTCCTCCTTGATTAAAACCTGAAAAATGGGGCTTTACTGTTTTTTCACTTCCAGTTCGTAGGAAGCATAGTTTCCTTTCATACTGTTCAGCCAGTTTTGGTGCTTATTTTTCAGCTCCACTGCTTTCTGGTCTTCCTGCTCGATGAGATTGTTTCTTTCCCCAGGGTCATTTTGCAAGTTGTACAATGCTTCCACACCGGGGTTGGCTCCCAACATAATTTGGGAGGTAATGGGCCTGTTGGCGGGGTTGTAGTCCTCGGCAAAGACCAGCTTCCAATCTTGATCTATTACGGCCCATTGCTTTCCAAACTGGAAGAATAAGGGGTGTTGGGAGGCAGGTGAAGCTTGGTTTTCTAGAATGGGCTGGATCAGACTGCTACCGTCCGTACCGAAATTTTCTTTTTGTTCGAATCCAACTGCTTCCAGACAGGTGGGGAAGATGTCCAAGGTCGAAACACGGTGCCCGTAAAGTTTGTCCTTGGGCAGACCATTGGGCCAGGACATGATCATGGGAATGCGGATACCGCCCTCGTGCATGGTGTATTTACTGCCGGCGAGGGGCAGGTTATTGGCTCCGGCGAGCGGTTCCCCGCCATTGTCAGATACCAGGATGATCAGGGTGTTTTCGGCGATTCCCTCAGCTTCCAAAGCGTCCAAGAGCCGGCCGATATTATCATCCAGGCAGTTGAGGTTGGCCAGATAATACTTTCTCATGTTCTCGTCGGAAATTTTGCCTACCTGTGTATAGTCCCAGTAGTAATCCTTGTAGTTGCCATACGTGCTGTCATAATCGGCAATTGGCTCCACGCCCCATTTTTCAAGGTATTTTTTGGGCACTTCGTGAATAAGGTGGTGGACAGCATTGTAAGATAGGTCCAAGAAAAATGGTTCTCCCTGGTTACCTTTTATAAATTCAATGGCCTTGTCTGTAAAAAGGTCGGTGGTGTATGTGTCTTCAAAGCTTGTTTTGGTGCTGTCCTGAAACAACCTGCCCAAAGAAGCGCTGCTGCCATAAGGGTCAGGAGTGCTCCTTTCTGTCTTTTCGTCCAAAAGAAAATAGTCATGGGCATGGGCACTGAAGCCCATAAAGGTTTCATAGCCATGATGAAGTGGGAACTCACGGGACTGGGCATTATGGTAGTTGGTGCCAAAATCACTTTTGCCCACCTTTCCTGTGCGGTAGCCTTCCTGTCCCAGCACTTCCGCAATGGTAGCTACGTTTTTGGGAAGTCCTGGTGACCAGAACATTTGTGGATCCCACTTTTCCTGATATTGGCCCGTATAAAGGGAAGCCCGCGAAGGGCTGCAGACAGGAGCGGTGACATAGGCATTAGGGAACAATACCCCGTTTTTTGCAATCCTGTCCATGTTTGGGGTTTGACAGTTTTCTGAAACGTGCTCAAAGGCACTCAGGTCAGCATAGCCCTGGTCATCGGTGACAATCAGGATAATGTTGGGTCGGGCAACATCGTTTTTTTCAACCGGAGAACATGCTCCCGTTAGAAAAAGGGGCAATAGAAAAGCATAAAGAAAAAAGATCTTGTTGGAAATGGAAAATTGGTTCATAGGGTGCAAAATGAAATGATCGAAGGGATGTAGATAAAGGATTTCCCTTAAAGTAGCAAGGGATCTTTTAGTGTGAAAAACGGGCGAATCTCCTTTCTTCAAAAATGGAGATCCGCCCATAGAATTGTTTTCTCAAGTTTCTGCTCTTCCGAGGGATGGAGGATAGACTACCGCAACTAAGCCTTGGGCAGCTTAAATATCCCCAAGCTCCTTGATTTTAAAGCGGTCGATACTTGGTGTGCTGTGCTCATTTTTCATGATTTCAGCTATTTTGGTTACCACTTCAGGATGGGATTGAGCAATATTGTTCTGTTCTTGAGGGTCGCTTTCCAGGTCATACAGTTCTATTTCCATATTGCCTTTGAAGATGTCTCTTCGTATTCCCTTCCATTTGCCCATTCTTACAGCCTGCTGGCCTTGATAAGCAGGGAATTCCCAGTAAAGAAAGTCATGCTTTTCTTGTCCTTTTTCACCGAGAAGCTCTGGTAAGAAGCTGATACCATCAATTTTTTCAGGGGTTGGAGCTCCGGCCACATCAGCCAAGGTGGGCATTACATCCCAAAATGCAGAGATCAGGTTGCTACTGGTTCCGGGCTTGATTTTACCTTCCCAAGCGGCGATCATGGGAACTCTGATTCCTCCTTCATGCACAAAGCCCTTACCCCAGCCGTAATCACTTTTAAAAGGTTTGGCACTGTCAAAATAAGGAGATTCGGTACCTCCATTATAGGTGGGACCATTGTCCGAGGAGAAAATGATCAACGTGTTTTCATACTGTCCTGTTGCTTTCAGCTTTGCGATCAGTTCGCCTACCTGGGCATCCAGGTAAGTCACCATGGCAGCATAGGCTGCTTTTGGGTATCGGGTAGGGAAATATCCCTTATTGCCAAGGTAAGGTTCCTCGTCCCCAAATTTCTCCACATATTCATCAATGTATTTTTGAGGAACCTGAAGTGGGGCATGGGTCAATGGGGTGGCATAATAAAGGAAGAAAGGCTGGTCCTGGTTTTCTTCGATAAACTTTAGCGCTTCTTTTTGCATCAGCTCAGGAGCATAATCCTGCTGGAAAAATTTGTCATAGCTTTCCTGCTTTAGCGGATCGGCATCTTTGTCCAGTTTGCTGTTGGGCACTACCAGCTTATTGTCCAACCATACTTTCTCCTGGTTTTTCCAAAGGTGTTTTGGGTAAAGCGTATGGGCCTGTCTCTGGCAATTATAGCCATAGAAAAAGTCAAAACCCCGGTTATTCGGTATTCCATCTGTCAGCGGGGCCCCCAGTCCCCATTTACCGATCACAGCGGTTTTGTACCCCACTGACTTGAGTACACTGCCAATGGTAGTTTCTTCCTTGGGCATGGGGCGTTGGCCTTCGAGGTTAGGGTCGTTTACTGCTTTCTCAAAGTTCCAAACTTCTCCTCTTTCGGCCCATTCATCATTTCCCCGGATATGGGCATTGCCTGTATGTTTTCCTGTGAGAAGCACACACCTGGAAGGAGCGCAAACGGGAGCACCAGAGTAATGCTGGGTGAATTTCATGCCATTGGCTGCCAATTGGTCTAAGTGGGGCGTTGCTATCAGTTCCTGCCCAAAACTCCCTAATTCAGCGTAGCCTAGGTCATCAGCAAGAATATAAATGATGTTGGGTTTTTTATCCGCAACAGCCTCTTCTTGCTTGGATGGTTTGCAGCTGTAAAAACTAAAAATAAGCAGTAATAGGAAAACGTAAGAATGTTTCATGTTTGATGATTAAGAAATTGATTAGTCAAATTAAATAAAACTTTCGTTTTGTGACGTTAATATAGGTATAAAAATTTATATGATAATGATACGAAACTAAATATCTTATGGTGTGTTCTTGGTAAAGAATAAATACTGGCCTGAGCCTACCGTAATCAAGCAGTTGCCCATTTTTTCGGAATGACTGAGGATGTCATTATTATCTTTTAGGGGAGTCTCATTACAGTAAATGTTGGAAAGCCCGGTGTTAGGAAGGATAATGGTCGCTCTGGTATTGACAGGGATATTCACAGAAAGGAGGACGCCTTCCGGTTTTTTGTTCCAATGACTGGAAATAGTGCCATAATAGGTTTCCAAGGTTGTCAGGACATCTTCCAAGGCTGGGCCGGCCTTTTCCCTTACCTTATCATCTAAAATATGATTGTCCCAATGAGGTTGGATAATGATTTTTTTATATCCCGTGCTATCCAAAGCCTCATCGCTGTTGATACCTGCCAGGTTTCGGTACATCCAATCACCTATGGCTCCGTAAGCGTAATGGTTGAAAGAATTCATGCGGGGCGTTTGAAAATCACCATTGGTTTTTAGGCCATCCCAGCGCTCCCATATGGTAGTGGCTCCCTTAGTGACCGGATAAAGCCAAGAGGGATAGCTGCTTTGCATCAGCAAGGTGAAAGCGAGGTCCTGGTACCCAAAGCGGGATAGCACATGACAAATATAGGGGGTGCCCAGGAAACCGGTGGTCAAATGATAATCGTAGTTGATGATATTTTCGGCCAAAGCTTGAGCTGCTTTTTGACGGAGGGTTTCCGGCAAAAGATCAAATTGCAATGCCAGCACGTAGGCCGTTTGAGAATCTGAGATCAGCTCGCCGTTTTCCTTAACATATTCCTTTAAAAAGGCCGATTTGATATGGCTCAAAAGCTCTTGGTAGTTCTCTACATCTTCATCGTTACCAAGTACCCTGGCTGCATTGATCAGTATTTGGGTGGAATGCGCAAAAAAACACTGGGCGATGAGGTGCTTGTCGGTGAGGGTGGACCTTCCCTCTACCTCATTTTCTGGCTTGTAGAATAGCCAGTCACCAAAGTGCCTCCCATTATTCCAGAGCATTTCCCGGCTATTGGCCAACATGTAATCGACCCAGGCTTTCATGCTGGGATATTGTTGCCTCAATACCTCTTTACTACCATATAATAAGTACATGTTCCAGGGAATGATGGTGGCGGCATCAGCCCATCCTGCAGAACCTGAGGATTTTGATCCCATGATATTGGGGATAATATGGGGGACCGCCCCGTTTTCAAGTTGATCGGCGGCCAAGTCTCTCAGCCATTTGCCAAAGAAGTTATCCACCTGCATATTGAATGCGGCAGTTCTGAAAAAGACCTGGGCATCTCCGGTCCAGCCCAGTCGTTCGTCACGCTGGGGACAATCGGTGGGGATATCCAGGAAGTTGCCCCGCTGTCCCCATTGAATATTATGTTGCAGTTGGTTCAGAAGAGGGTGGGAAGTGCTGAAGTTTCCGGTTTTGGGCATGTCGGAATACAGGGCGACCGCGGTGAAATTATCCGGATCGATTTTCCCCTCCACTCCCTTGACTTTGACGTAGCGAAAGCCCTGCCAGCTAAAATGTGGCTCAAAATGCTCCTGGCCTTTTCCGCTTAGGATATAGGTGTTTTTCTGTTTGGCAGAGCGGAGGTTGTCGGTATAGAAATTCCCTTTTTTGTCCAATACCTCCGCATGCATCAGGGTGATTTTTTTGCCCTTTTTGCCGGAAATATCGACTTCTACAAATCCTACGAGGTTTTGTCCAAAATCCAACACGGTTTCTCCTTTGGGGGTGGTGATGACCTGAAGGGGTTTAAAGGTTTCCTGTTTTCTTACGGGTTCGCTATAGGTGGCGGTGAGTTTTTCATAACCGTAATCATTGACTTTTACGCTGTGCCAAGACTGTTGGTCAAAATCCGGCAGCATCCATCCCGGGTGTTTTTTCCTGGCATCAATGGTTTCACCATTATAAATGCTGCTCTGCAGGATTTCGCCGGTCGATGATTTCCAGTTGCCATCACTAAAGAATGTGAAACGTTCACCGTCCGAATATTCGATCTCAATTTGCATCAAAAGCGCAATGTCAGCCCCGAAAATGTTTTTCTGGCTTCTCCAGGCAAGTTCCCCCCTGTACCATCCATTGCCAAGTATCACGCCGACGGCGTTGGTTCCGGCTTGCAACAGTCCGGTGACATCATAGGCTTGGTACTGTAAGCGTTTTCCATAGCTGGTCCAGCCCGGGGTGAAATAGGCATCGCCCACTTTTTGACCGTTGATAAATGCCTGGTACATACCGTGGGCTGTGATATAGGCTGTGGCAGATTTGATTTTCTTGTTAAGGTCAAACTCCCTTCTCAATAAAGGGGAGGGTTTGTAGGATCTCCCTTCTTTGTAGCCCGGTGATATCCAAGAGGCCTTCCAGTCATCTTTGCTCAAAAGGCCCATTTGCCAGCTTCCGATGTCAGACCATGGGCTTGGCCCTTTATTGGTATGGATACGGACACGCCAGTAGTATTGGGTATTGCTGCTCAGGGGAGGACCGGCATAGTTGACTTTTACGGACTGCTTGCTATTGATCATTCCACTTTCCCAATAGAGAGAGGTTTTAAATGGAGCTTTAGATAAGCTAACCTGTATTTCATAAGCGGTTTGGTCAACATTTTTTAGCTTGGACTGGATGATCCAGGTGAATTGGGGGGCGGGGCAGTCTAAGCCAAAGGGGGCCTCTCGGTTTTCTACTAGAAGCTTTTTTATTGTGATGTCCTGAGAAAAGCCTGGAGGCTGAAAACAGAGTGTCAGAACGAAGCAACACAATAAAAGGCGAGGAAAAGTGCCGATCATAGGATAGTTATTTGGGTTTAAGGTCTAAGCAGTTGCTTCTAATTAATATAATAAAAAAATGGAAAATATCGGATACCTGATCTTCCCGGCAGGAGGAAAGCTAAGTTCTTTTCCTATTTTTTGCCTGATAGGAACCAATCTGGTACGAGAATTGATCCACTGCAAAAATACTTTGAGTTAAGCGTATTTTCTCTTAAAGACACCCTTTGATCACCCCAAATGAACGCCCTTAGTCTTTAAGAAACGGAGCCCTGATAAAAGGAAATTGCAGTTCCAGTAATTCTTTTAATTTACATCGTGAAGGGATTAAAAATGTAATTGAAAAGCAAATAAGTATAAACAAAATTTATTTTATTATGTTTGTATTCGGTTTAATCACTTCAATGAATAATTAATGCCACAGGGATTCCGTCTTATAACCTTTATGATCGCGTTCATACCTATGGTACTTAATGGGGTCATATTATTTTATATACTGCGGTATATGCCTAGGCGGAGGCATGTGGATGTTTTTGCCCTGATCGTCTTTTGTTTGATCGTTTGGCAGCTCGATGATTCTTTGTTGAGATTATCCATATCGCATGAGAAGGCATTGTTGATAGAGCATATCTGCAGTTTTAGCTGGTTGGCCTGTGGGGCCTTGGTTTGCCATTTTTGCGGTCTATTTACTGAAAGGAGTTTTGTGAAGACCCGTACAGGATTGATGGCATTGTATGGACCTTTTATTTTATTTTATATTGTTTACCATTCCAATCCCGATCCGGTTATCCTGTTAAAGGATGAGGTGTGGGGTTATGTGCTGGGAGTGCGGAAAGGGTCTTTGGATTTGATTCAGCGTTATTGGATTTTTTGTTTCGTATTATGGGGTCTCATTATGTTGTTTCAGTATGCGCGCAACAAAGAAAATGAATACCAAAAACGAAGACAGGCATTTTGGATAGGGATAGGCATATTGATTCCTACCGTGCAGGGGGCGGTTACCCAGATGCTTTTCCATTCTTTTGGACTAAATGATGTTCCGGTTACATCTACCTTTATGACCGGTTTTACCCTGTTTACCTGGGTTTGCCTCCGTAAATACAAGCTTTTCGACTTTATGTCCCTTATCGAAATCGAAAAGGTTTTTCATACCCTACCAAGTTTTGTTCTTATTGTTTCGGCCGATCTGAAGATTATTTATGCCAATCTCTATGCACAAAAGGTCTTGTTTGAGAGTGGAGAAGAGGCTATCGGTAAAGATTTTCGTTCGGTTGTTTGTGAGGAGGGGCAGGAATTCTTGCCTGGTTTTATTTTTGATCCATCCATTTGCGCAAAAAATGCCAAGGACTTTGAAACGGTCTTTGTCGGGGAAGATGGTCAAAAAATCAATGTTGCCGTCACCGCAGTGGGGGCAGGCAGAAAGTATCAAGGGGAGGTATGGGTATTGATGGCCAATGATATCAGTCAACAGGTAAAAGCGGAAAAAGCGGTGGAATTGGCCAGGGAAAGATATGATTTGGTCAGCAAAGCAGCCAATGAAGCGTTTTGGGAAAGGAACCTTGTGGAGAAATCTCTTCGATGGGGAGGGAATTACTGCCGTTTGTTTGGATATGAATCCGATAAAGATCATCAATGTCTAGAGGAGTGGGAGGCCCTTATCCATCCGGAGGACCTGGACAGGGTACGGGAAAGTATGAGTACATACGTCCATGGGGGGAATATCAATAAGTGGGAGGAAGAGTTCAGGTTTAGGAAAAAGGATGGCGAGTATGCCCATGTTTTGAATACAGGGTATCTCTTGAAGGATAAAAACGGCAGGGCCGTTCGAATGGTGGGCTGCATGCAGGATGTATCCAAGTTGCGTGGCATCATAGAGCAGATAAAGAGCCATAACCAAGAATTCAGTAGGATTGCCTTTGCACAGTCCCATTTGGTAAGGGCCCCATTGGCAAGGATTATGGGATTGGTGATTCATATGCGGGAATTTGGATTTGACCCGGATGAACAGGAAATGCTTTTGGATAGTTTGATGAAATCCTGTGAAGAGCTGGACAGCCAGTTAAGGGAGATTGCCCGTAAAACCAGTAATATTCGCCAGCTGGAATTGAAGTCTTCTTCAGTGAGGGACATTAGGTCATAATCAATCAAAACAAAGCAGCATTATTTTTTTTCAAAGGTAATTGGTGAGAAGGAGGGGAA
>NZ_BAAHAP010000136.1:0-10216 GCF_054777495.1 Echinicola sediminis
GTCGCTGAATTCTTCCCAAACAGAATTAAAGCTCTCCATTGAGATTCTAAGCTTGGTTCATTTATTTGGAATTTGGTCATTATTAAATGAGATTTTTGATTTCTTACCAACGATTACCTTTAATAAAATCCGGGTTCAGTTTAATGGTAGCCTTGTTATTGGACTATTAAGGCAATACAAAAAAAATTATAGCTTCCACCAAGGAAGGTTTGAGTATATCAGTTCCGTAGTAATTATTTCTTTTTATCAGGTAAATCTTCCCAAAAAGCATCATCAGGCATTAAGTCTTTTGGGGAGCAATTCATTTCAAAAGCTAATCTATTTATATGGTTAAGATTATATTTACTATCTGAATTAGTACTTTCTATTTGTCCAATAAATCCCTCAGTCTTACCCAAAAAAGCAGCAATATCTCTTTGAGAGATCCCTTTTTCCTTACGGACTTCTCTAATTTTATCAATCACCGCTATTTCAAATTTTGACTTTTTTGCCATTATGTTTTGCAAATACTAGAATCTTTTCTAGTTTTACGCTTAGTAATAACTAAGTATTATACCTTCTGTTTGAAGGAATTTATTAGTTTTGCGATACTTTGTTTAAGATATCACGAGGCATCGCACTTACGTCTCTAAACTGAAAACGGCCAATTTTCTAATAGAAATGAGACAATAAGTGAAAATGCCCATGCCTTTGGCGTGGGCTCTCGCTTGCTCATTTCTAGGGTGCTTGGCCGTACCTCAGTTTAGGCAAGAAAGAGGGCCTGCGCCTTGTTTTTTACCTTGAGACGTTCCATATAAACTTTAAAGCGATGGAACAGAAAACTAAGCATTTTTCAGCGTTTGCCCCACGGATGGGTAAACCGATCAGTAAGGAACAGAAATCATCAGTTTTTGTCCCTCACCAGTCAGGTATCACCATCTTCGACCTGGTCTTCCGCTGTAAACCGAAGAATCCAATATAATATTAGTCGTGAGTATTTAGCTTTTGTTAAAGGAAGCGACAAGAATACTTGTTACTCAATTCAAACTAAATACCGATACCGAATTTCCTAAAACACTATCAAACCTAAAATCGGTATCCATTTTTACGAAAAGCTGTAGCTAGATCAAACGAGCTCATTACTCATGACTAGCTACTCAAGACTACAAAATTCGGAAGCTGCATTCGCTCGGGGGACGCCCCTCGCGTCTGGTAGGGCAGCCTGGCCTGGGGCTTTATTAGCACTGGGGTTTAATCAATTTCTTATACATGTAGAAAGCTATTGGAGTAGCTAGTATTGAGTCGTCAGCCTGCCTGGCGTCATACAGGTATTGAGATCTCGATAACGAAATCGAAAAGCCCTCCCTGAATAGATGGAAGAGTGTAAAGAACATCACTAAACATCTATCGGAAGACAAAATGTTCGCCCTCTCCTTAAAGGGAGAGGGAGGGGTGAGGGTTTTAGCGGCTTCGGAAGGCGGGATTGCCACATAAGAGGACATTTCGACAAGCTCAATGGCCTCTTACTCGCAATGACGGATTCGAGGATGTTGTCGTCTCCGTGCTCCAGTCTTATGTCTAGCGTCTAGTATCTAGCATCTAAAAAGACCCTAGACCAAGCATTCCTTTGGTTGCTGAGCTTGTCGAAGCATTCTACACAACCGCATATAAAGCATGAAAAAAACAACGTTTACATGCTTCCTGGCATTGCTATGCCTTTTTGGAAGCGAAACCTATTCCCAAGTTGCTTCACCTCCTGCCACGGAAGGGCCGGAAAATGCTCCGGCTCCCGTGGTGGTGTATGGGGAGATCAAGGGCTATCAGTCCATCGATAGCCTGCGGATCATCATATGGGAGGAATTCTTTAACCGCCACATCCATATCCCACAGGAGGAGCATCATATGGTACCCTTGGAAACCGGCAACTTTGTGGAAGGGGCCCATGGGGCACAGGTCTTTGAGTTCAGGATCGATGATCCTGCTGCCTACCAGTGGATTTCGGTGCGGGACAAAAGCATCAAGCTGATCGACCGCTTTCTGGTCCGCGCCAGGGATCGAGTGCGTATCCGCTTTGATAGGCTGACCGGACAGACCTTCTTTGGTGGTCCCGCAGCCCCCTATTATGAAGTGCAACAGTTGGTACGGAACAGCCTGGAACAATCAGATTTTAATCAGGCTCCCATCATGGTCACGAATAATAAGGAAAGAACACTTTCTCATGCGCCCATGGATTCCCTTTATAGACTAGCTGAAAAGCGGGAATCGGATATCCATTTGGTCATGGATTTCTTTACACCCGGGGAAGCCATGCTCCAGTATGTGGAAGACCTGTTGCAATCTCCCCTTTCTGCCCATCCGGCCTTTGAGATCATCAACCTGTATGAAGGAAAGGTGGAGCAGGAATTTCTGGATATCCTACGTGGCGAGGTGATGGGCAGGCTCTTGGAACGGCCGGTCAGTTTCCTGTCCGATGCCTACAGGGATGATGCCCTTAGTAAGGACTTATTGGAGAAGGTGTCTGAAATAATTGACGGGATATCCCTTTCTCCGGAAAGCCAGGCCAAGGCTCCCCTGCTGGTAAAAACGCAGATGGAATTTGCCAAGCTTAAGGCCAAGGCGGAAGGAAGCGGCCTACTGGCCCAGTTGGACCAGGCCCCTGCCCCACTTTGTGACCGGCTGTATGCCTATTATGTCTTTGAGTACATTAAGCAGATGGAAAATCCAGACCCTGTACTGCGGAGAGGGCTTGAGATAATCGGCACTCCCTGGATCAGGGAAAAGTTCAGCGAGCTACTGGCCCTGCACAGCCAGGGGGCTCCCCTCCTGCCCATCACCGTATTGGACAAGCAAGGACATGAGGTAAAGCTGGAGCAGTTCAGGGACAAGACCGTCTTCCTTTACTTCTGGATCGATGGCTGTAAGTTCTGCAAGGACTTTTACCAGCACAGCCTGAAAGAAGTCATGGCCCATTACGAAGACGACCCAGAGGTGGTATTCCTCACGGTGAATGGCGACCGTAAAATGGACCGTTGGCTGGGCTCGGTGGATTCGGGGATCTTCTGTGATCCTGAGGGGAATAACTTTTATGCGAACCGACCCTCTCCTGTCTTTGAGGACTATAAGATCACGAGTTTTCCTTATAAGATGCTCCTCAGTCCAGGTTACCGCATCTACCGTCAGGCTTTGTCCGGTAATGATCCGGATAAGCTGATCGAGGCCATTGAGGAAGCTAAAATGAGTGGTAAGGAAAAGGCCTTTTCAGAATAAATCCTATACAGACTAAACCCAAATATATCAATATAGATCTTTCTATGCTTGGTTGTGCCAATCCGCTGCGGTGGACGGCACGATTAAAATTGAGCCTAAGGCTCAACTTAAGTCGTCCCTCATCCCGATAGCTATGCGGGGTGAAGGGACAACAAAGGAATAACCCAGTGTATAACGAATACTTTGAAATCCGTCACTGCGAATCCGACGAAAGGAGGATGTGGCAGTCTCATATTCAATAAACGGGATTGCTTCATTTCGACCATTTAGTGCTTCGACAAGCTCAGCAACCAAATTGGTCTCCATTCGCAATGACGGATAAACAACAAATGAGTTCACTACTTCACTTTCAACCAAAACCTAACAGTCATGAGAAACTATTTACTATTGATCCTCTTTCTGCTCCTTGGACATGTCGCCTGGGGACAGGAAGCAGCAGAGCATGAAATCAGGGGTACTGTCTACTCCCAGGAGGACGGCAGTCCTATCCCCGGAGCGGTGATCAGTACCATGGACGGCGAAAAAAGAACCGTCAGTGATGAAAACGGATGGTTCAGCATCACCTTAGAGGCAGGCAAGATTAGCTTGGAGGTTTCCTACCTGGGCATGGCCACCTATGTGGAAAGCATCACAGTTCCACTGGCCTCCCCTTTGGAAATCCGGCTGAGCAGCGAAGGCATCGACTTGGAAGGTGTGGAAGTGGTATCCACAGGTTATCAGGAGATTCCTAAAGAAAGGGCCACCGGTTCATTCGTTCTACTCAATCAGGAACTGGTCAACCGCCGTGTAAGCACCAACCTGCTCGACCGTCTGGAAGATGTCACTCCCGGCCTGGTCTTTAACCGGGGCACCAATGCGGCCGCTGATCCCATCAGCATCCGGGGCAGAAGTACGCTTTTTTCCAATACGGCCCCACTGATCATCCTGGACGGCTTTCCTTATGATGGCCCCTTGGAAAACATCAACCCCAATGATGTGGAAAATATCTCCGTGCTCAAAGATGCCGCAGCCGCTTCCATCTGGGGTGCCCGTGCAGGCAACGGGGTGATTGTGGTCACCACGAAAAGCGGTAAGCAGGGCATGGCCCCTCAGGTCAGCCTGAACAGCAATGTGACGCTTACCTCAGCCCCCGATCCCTTTTATGAACCCCAGATGAACATAGGGGATTTTCTGGACATTGAACAGCAGTTGTTTGAAAACGGTTTTTACCGTAGCAGGGAAAACAGTTCCAACCGCACCAAGCTCTCTCCTATGGTGGAAACCCTGATCGCTCTCCGCGAGGGGCAGATCAGCCAAGTAGAAGCCGATGCCCAAATAGACCGCTTCCGCAATACGGATTTCCGAGGGGAACTGGAAAAGCATTATTATACACCCGCTCTCAACCAGCAGTACAGTTTGGGCATCCGGGGCGGGGGACAAAACAACAACTATGCGGTATCCCTAGGGTATGACCGCAACAATACTTCGGTGGCTCCCAATTACAGTGAACGGTGGACCCTGAACGGGAAGCAAAACTGGAAACTCCTGCATGACCGCCTGAAAGCTTCCGCAGGAATTTACCTCAGCAAATCCGCCAGCTTCCAGGGCACCCAGTTGCCCCAGGGCTACGCCTATGAATCCCTGACCGATGAAAACGGAAACCCGGTAGCCATTACAGGCAACCTAAGCACCCGTTACATTGCATCGGTGGCCGATGAGGGACTGTTGGACTGGAATTACGTTCCGCTGGACGAGATCGGACTAAAAGATTACCGCACCAATAGCTTGGACTGGCGGGCCAATCTGGGACTGGAATATAAGCTGGGCCATGGTTTTTCCGCCAAGGCCAGCTATCAGTATTGGAACAATAGTGGCCTGACCAGGAACATCGATCCTTTGGAGTCCTTTTATACCCGTGATCTGATCAACCGCCATACCCAAAGGGATGCAGAGGGGCTGCTCTCCTACCCTTTGCCCATGGGCGATATCCTCTATGAAAGTAGGCAGAACAGCTACTCCCATACGGTCAGGGGGCAATTGGACTATCAGAACAGCTGGCAGGGAAACCATTTCCTGAACGGGATTGGCGGCTTTGAAACCAAGTCACTGGAAGGCATGGGTTCGGGCAATTATTTCTACGGTTACGATGATGAACTCGGCACCGGCCAGCCTGTGGACCATTTGACCTCATGGCCATATTATTACAATCCCGGAAGAAGGGGCGCGATCAATGCCGGCATTGATCATAGTGGGACCATCGACCGTTTCGTATCCTATTATGCCAATCTGGGTTACCATTATCGCCACCGCTACCATTTGACACTCAGTGCCCGAAAAGACCAGTCCAATATCTTCGGGGTGGACACCAACCAAAAGGGAGTCCCCCTATGGTCGCTGGGAACCGCCTGGACCATCAGCGAGGAGGAGTTTGCCCAATCATGGAGCATTCCGTACTTAAAATTTCGGGCCACCTATGGGCATAACGGCAATGTGAACAAGAGCCTTTCCTCCATGGTCACTGCCCGATATTACACCTTTGCCTCTTACGATGAAGTCCCCGGGGCCAGGGCGGCACTGATCCTCAACCCACCCAACCCCGGCCTAAGGTGGGAGAAGATCAGCATCACCAACCTGGCCATGGACCTGGAAAACAAAAACGGGAGATTCTCAGGAACATTGGAATATTATATAAAGAAAGGTTCAGACCTTTTGGGAGAGGCCACTATTGCTTCCTCCAACGGGATGGATGAATACATGGGAAATTTTTCCGAGACACTTACCAGGGGCATGGACCTGGAATTTCGGGCCAAGCTCATCGATCGGGCCTTCGGATGGCAGGCAGCTTGGATGCACAGCTGGGTAAGGGAAAAGGTGGTGGATTATGAAAATACGCCTACGGTAAACAACCTGTTGGGCAGTGCACTGGGGGGCGGAGCCTATCCCATGAGCGGTCGTCCACTTTTTGGGATTTACACCTACCAATGGGCTGGACTGGACCCCGACACGGGAGATCCCATGGGGTACTTGGATGGAGAGCCCAGCACCGAATATCGTGATATCCAGCGGGCAGCGACCATTGACAACCTTCAATATCATGGTCCTTCCAGACCTACCCATTTTGGGGCAATGCGAAACGACTTCCGCTGGAAGAACCTTAACCTCTCGGTCAATATCTCCTACAGGCTTGGCTACTTCTACAAACGCAGGAGCATTGATTATTTCACTTTGTTAAGGGGGGAAATCGGCCATGGGGATTTTGATAAGCGATGGCAGGAGCCCGGTGATGAAGCCTTTACACAGGTACCTTCATTGCCCGGATCGGCGGACTTTTACCGCCATGATTTCTATATGAACTCCGGGGCTTTGGTGGAAAAAGGCGACCATATCAGGTTACAGGACGTCCGTTTGGGCTATTCCCTGAACAAGGATCAAGTACCTGCCCTGCCCTTTCAACATGTGGAGATTTATACCTACGCCAATAATGTGGGCATGATCTGGAAAGCCAGTGACGATCCCCTGGATCCGGATTACAGATCCAGCAAGCCCCTGAGGAGTTTGGCTGTGGGGTTGAGGGTCGATTTCTGATGGTTGTGGGCATTGCGCTTTCTAGGGTTCATCAATGCTTCTACCCTTCGGCCCTTCGACGGGTTCAGGGACCTCAGGCTCAGGGGCCAAAGCTCAGGGGCCGCATTTTCCGGATATAAAAAGTACAACCTCGTATTCGCAAAATATTCTCTATACCTGTCTGAGGCCAGGCAGGCTCAATACTAGACACTAAAGAAAACAGCTTCGTCCACCGATTCAATTCATGTTAAACAAAAATCAATTTCAAACATAGGTTATTTAATAAGGTGGTGGGCGGAGCTTGTTTTATCAAAGTATCAAGTAAGAAGATGAAAGAACAAAGAGTAAAGCAGAAAGACAGCACGGCACTGCGAGGACGACCTCGCTAAAGTAAACAGGTCTTTTGTCTAGTATCTTATGTCTAACTTCTAAACAGAGTCCCTTACCGCGCACATTCTTCATATGTAAATTACACATCATCAAAACCAGCGGGAAATGTTTCCAGACGGGAAACCGGGACTCTTTTTAGTACTGAGTACTATGTTAAAAGTATCAAGATGGATTATATACCTGTTTTGAGGTACCATAGGAGATGAAAGAATAAAGAGTAAAGAAGAAAGACCGAAATATTAGAACAATAATCTCAAAATCGGCCCTTGGAGCTGATGGTTTTGTGATGGTGCCAGAGGGCGTTTAAAAAAGAAGTTAGCTAGCCCTCGGATAGATCCACTTCTTTTTAGCCTGGAGGCACCGGAACAAAATCCTTTTGGGATAGACGAAATTAATATCGCATTGGAAAATGACCCAAAGGGAAGTCAGCTCCACGGGCCTAGACCTTTTTGTTACTTTTTCCGGTGATGGGAAAAAGTAAGACAATACTATACTCAATACTAAATACTATCAACATGAAATATCCACTCAAACCCATTCTTACTATTATGATCATCAGCATTGTACATTTGTTGAGCTCCTGTCAGGAGTTTCTCGATGAGAAGCCCAGTAAAGATATTGTGGTACCCAAGACTGCCCAGGACATAGAAGCACTGTTAACAAATTATTCTAGGTTCAATATAAATCCCCTCATTACCTTTGTCTTAGGACCGGATTATGAAACCACCACTGCTCAGTGGGAAGGTTTAAACCCTTGGCAACAGCAAGCTTACCTATGGCAGGACAATATTTTCGGCCCACTTGAAGGGTCAGTAGACTACCAATATTCCTACACTCAGGTATTCTACGCCAACCTTAGCCTTGATCTATTGGAAGAAGGAATTGAAGGTGAAATTGAAAAAATCAATGAACTGCGAGGCCTTGCACTATTTTTAAGAGCTTATGCCTACTCCAAAATTGCTATGATCCATCTACCGATACCAGGTTCAAAATTGAATAATGGATCTTATCAAATTCCCTTAAAACTTGTCTCCGACATAACCCAAAAAGCAGCCTGGGCCGGTGTGGATCAAGTTTATGATCAAATCATCAATGACCTGGAAATGGCTGTTCAATTATTGCCAGCACAAGTCCCCAACCCCATTTACGCCAACAAAACTGCTGCCCAAGCCTTATTGGCGCAGATTTATCTAGTTGCCGGGGATTTTGAACAATCGGCAAACATGGCCATGGAAGTAATTGATAACGGCCCTGATCTATTGGACTATAACCAACTGGACAGCAATAAAGAATATCCTTTTGAGCTGTTCAACCAGGAGACCTTGTATTATGCCAAAACCGATGGAAAAATAGATATCACTGCCTCCTCCAGCACCCTTATCCCGGAAGCATTGTACGCCTCTTATGCCGACAATGATTTACGGAAAGCGCTGTTCTTTCAGACCAATCAGGACGGAAGACAATTGTTCTACGGTTCCTATACCGGTGGGTATAACCTCTTCACAGGGATCTCCCTTTCAGAGGCCTACCTGATTGGGGCCGAGTCATTGATCCGGAGAGATAGACTGGAAGAAGGATTGGAGGTACTCAACCGACTTATGGAAAACCGGATCAAAGCAGGCGAATACATTCCATTGGAAACGGACGATCCCCAAGAGGCCCTGCAATTGATCTGGCAGGAAAGAAAAAAGGAATTGGTCTTCAGGGGCAGAAGTTGGGAGGATTTCAAAAGAATGGGCAGGGATGGACAAGGACAGCACCAGGCCAGCAGAACCATCAACGGTCAGGAATATTCCATAACTCCCGATGATCTACGAACCATTATTAAAATACCGGAAATGGAACTTGAATTGGAAGGGCAACTATAAGCATAAAAAATGGGTCGAGAAATAAACTCCCGGCCCATTACCGTTTACCGTTCTATCCATGGCTTATTCTGCTTCTGGCAGTTCCCCTCTTTTTACGAATTCCCTATCCTCATCAGGGCTGATGGGAGAGCCGGAACCGTGTGGCGCGTCAAACAGACATTCCACATCAGGTTCCGAATCACAGGTATAAGTAGTCGATCCGGGATTAATATTGGTAACATCGTACCAAACCCCATTGGACAGTCCAAATTCAGATGACATTTGCTTTGGCTTAGTAAAAGCAAAGGCGGCTACCATGGCTACTGCGAAAATACCTCCCCGTAGGAGGTTGTTAATGGAAAGTTTCATACTTTTATATTTTAATATTCACTAATGATTCCGGACGCTTTGATCATTTTGTTGGCTTAACAATCTTTTGAGAGGAGCGTTCGGTTTTATCCCCTACCGGTGCCAGGCAAGCACCTTGTACTTTCACTGGCTGTATTAATTTTTTGGTGCTGAATCGTTAGATGGTTGAATTGGTTAACTGGTTAATCAGACCCTGCGCATTTTCTGTCACCGTTTACCTTATTGAATAAAGGCTCTTCCCTTCTTTCCTTGCAAGTCTGGCCGAATAATATCCCTATTACGTTGATCACTATAAATACCAGGTTGAACATCAGGTGTTCCTCCCAGTCCAGGCTACTGAGTACTCCCCCACAGCTACAGGGGACTCGATCAAATATGCCCAGCAAGACCAACCCTATGTATGTGGTAAAGACCAATAACAGTCCCAGGCTGATCCAAAGGGCCGGGCGCCTTGTTCTCTTGCCGGTAAGGAACCAGGCAAGCGCCAGTTCGATAGGCGACAGGGAATAGAGAATAAGGACACTCAGCCACTCAGGGAATACCTGATTGTACAACGACCACTTGGTAGCCTTCCAATCGTACCATTTGCTGACCGCGGTATAGGCAAAAAGGAATGCTAAGAGGTAAGCCGCTACCTCCCTTATATTGATTTTTATTTGGGTCATCATGTCGGGATTTCATCTCCTTTTAGTTTTTCTAATTTATTCAGGCTAAGACATTTAATTAAACAATTCAAATATTTATTTGGACTTGATAACAAAAAACAATCATATGATAGCAGACAGTTACAAGTCTAATCCATATAAGCCCATAACTTGATA
>NZ_BAAHAP010000137.1:0-10200 GCF_054777495.1 Echinicola sediminis
GGTAGAGACTCCCCGAAACGATGCAGGGATAGGAAGGGTTTTTTGCGGTGGACCTGATGGAGATATAAAGCAGGTCAGTGCAGACGAAACTGGGCTTTTTATCAAAGGGGAGGTGAAAAATGCTTCTGTAGTCCGTTTAAATAATGGAAGGATAGCGTACCTTTTTGCTGTCAATGGTGGGGAATTAAAGTTATTTGAGTTGGATGGAAACTGATTTGATAAAAAGAAAGGGTGAGCTCACTAAAATTCTTTGTTGTTTAGTGGCTGGGCTGCTGACACTTTGGGGATGTGGTGGAGCAAGTGATCAGACCAATTATAACAGCTTAGCAGATGCTGTAAGTCCCTATTTGCAGGAGCATGCTGATAATCCAGTAGAATGGCTGGAGTGGAGCGATGAAGCCTTGCAAAAAGCCGAAAAAGAAGATAAACTACTCATTATCAGTGTGGGCTATGCATCCTGTCACTGGTGTCATGTGATGGAAGAAGAAGCATTTATGGACAGCACAGCGGCCAAGCTGATGAATGACCGTTTCGTCTCCATAAAAATAGACCGGGAAGAAAGACCCGATATCGATAAGGTTTACAGTAATGCAGCCATGCTCCTTAATGGGAGTGCGGGATGGCCTTTGAATGTTATTGCTCTTCCAGACGGTCGTCCACTGGTTATCGGGACTTATATGGCTATTGATCAGTGGATGAAATTGCTCAATACGGCAGCAGATATGTATCGAGATCAACCAGAATTGTTGCAGGAACAGGCAAGAAAAATTGTAGCGGGAGTCAAGGACCAAGGCATGTCGCTCAGCAATGAAGCAGGGACAGATCAGGGCGCTTTAGAAGATTACCTCGTTTTTTTTGAATCCATTACTCCACATTTTGATTTATTCCATGGTGGTGTTTTGGAGGAGCAAAAGTTTCCCCGGGTAGCCCTGTGGGAAGCTATCATGCAATATACCTATCTGACAGGAAACAGGAAGGCCGAAAATGCATTGAAGACCACATTGGATCAACTCAGGAAGGGCGGGATATATGATCATGTAGGAGGAGGCTTTGCAAGGTACAGCACTGATCCAGCGTGGAAAATCCCTCATTTTGAAAAAATGCTTTATGACAATGCGCAATTGCTGGGATTATATGCCAAAGCATACCGGTTTCATCCTGAACCAACCTATAAAAATATTGTACGTAACACCGCTGATTTTTTAATCAGGGAATTTAGGGATAGCTCCAACGGTTATTATGCTTCTTTGAATGCTGTCTCCGATGGAGGAGAAGGGAATTACTATTCCTGGACTTACCAAGAGCTGGATGAATTATTGGAGGGGAAGGATAAGGAAATATTTATGGACGTTTTTTCAGTAAAGAAGGAAGGTAATTGGACGCAGGGAAAAAATGTGCTTTATAGAGATAAAGAACTGAAGGATGTTGCAAATAAGCATGGGCTGTCAGAGATGGAAGCAGGAAGGAGGGTGGAATCATCCCTTCAAACGGTGGAAACTAATCGGAAAAAGCGATCCAGACCGGCTTTGGATGAGAAGATGGTTACCGCTTGGAATGCCCTACTGATCAAAGGATTTCTGGAGGCTTTTCACACACTTAATGACAAAAGATACTTAAAGGAAGCCTTAGGTATTGCCCATTTTATAAATGATCATTTAAAACAAAGGAATGGTGAATTATGGAGGATTTATCATCCGGACCATGGCGCTTCTGTTGAGGCTTTTTTGGAGGATTACGTGCAATGGATTGATGCTTGCTTGGCCCTGTATCAGGTAAGTTTTGATGTATCATGGCTGGATCAAGCCAGAAAAAGTACAGAATTTGTGCTAGGGCATTTTAAAGACCAGAAGAGCTGTTTTTTTCATTTTTCTAAAAGCAATAGTGACGAATTATTTATAGAGGATATTCCTCTAGAGGATGGCGATCTTCCATCTGCTAATGCTTTGATGGCCTCCAACCTCTACCGATTAGGAGCCTATTTTCAAAATGAGGTTTACCATGATCAAGCACTGGCCATGCTGAAGACTGCCTTATCCAATAAGCATATTTCACCTCTCTATAAAGCTACATGGTGGACCCTTCAAGGTTGGGAAACCAATGGGCTTGTGGAAGTTGCTATAATTGGAGAGCATGCCACAGCAAAAGCAAATAAACTTCAACAATCTTATTTTCCTTTCAATTTGTATTTGGGAGGAGAAAAGGAGCATTTGCCATTACTTGATCAAAAATCGGTAGCTGGAAAAACAATGATTTATGTTTGTAGAAACAGAACTTGTAAATTTCCGGTGGAGAATGTTGCCCAAGCAGTGGAACAGGTGGCCGAATCAAGAGCCCCTTTTGTCAGGTAAAAAGCTGTGCAAAACACCGTCTCAAGTATTAAGTTTGATGATTTACTTATATTGCCTATTGATATCTTGTATATCAATAGGGGAATGTAAAGCTAATCCTCGATTAATTTTACTAGTTTCTAAAATAATACGGCTTGCTTTCCATTCATCTAACATACCCATAATAACCTGAATAAATGATTGTTGCAATGAAGCTGCGAAGTAATGTAATCATTCAATTGCTGATGTTTCTCCTGGTATTTTCTCCAGCATGGGGCCAATACCAAAACATAAGTTTTAGTCACCTTACTACAGAGCAAGGCCTGTCTCAAAATGATGTGAATGCCATTGCTCAGGATAAAAACGGATTCATGTGGTTTGGGACTCATGATGGACTCAATAAATACGATGGTTATAGTTTTAAGGTGTTCCAAGCAAACCCTGGAGACAGCACAGCGCTGAGCAGTAACTTGATTTTTGCCCTAGCAGAAGATCCACGGGGCTACCTGTGGGTCGGCACTACAGGAGGAGGGGTAAACCGTTTGGATCTCACCACGGAGAAATTTAAGCGGATTCTTCACCAAGAAGGGAATCCCGCTTCGTTAAGTAATAATCATGTAACTACCATTTTGGTAGCCAAGGATTCATCTGTTTGGGTAGGCACCCAAGCGGGGCTTAACCATATTCATTGTGAGCAGGGGAAGGATGCGAAAATAACAAAATTTCTGGACAGTAAAGATAGTGCTGCAACCATCAATAGTCTTTACGAAGACAAGAATGGGACGGTTTGGATAGGTACCAATAAGGGGCTATTTATGGTCGCTGGTACCCGGAACAATATAAATATTATCCCTATCGCTGGAATGGAAAGGGCAATCATCAGAGCTTTTGGAGAAACCTCCAAGGGCAGGCTGTTGGTCAATGCCAACAATACTTTGTATTGCCGTGAAGGGGAACAGTTTAGATCTCTTTTTCAAGGCACTTTCCTGTCTATTGTCCCAGATGGAAGAGGAGCTGTATGGGCGAGTTCCAGCGAAGGAGTATTCCTTTATATTGAAAAAAAGGAATATCCTTATTTGGAGGAAGCGAATCATTTTACCGTCCACGTGGAAGACCCTGAAAGTATCAATAAAAACAATGTCCGTTGTTTATATAGGGGAAATTCGGGAATCGTTTGGGCGGGAACCAATGGAGGAGGAGTCAACAAAATCAACCTGGAAAAAAAAGGATTCAGGGTTTACCGTAAGAATATCCATCCGGGTAGTATAAGCTATGACAAAGTAAGGGCTATTTTTGAAGATTCGGAGAATACACTTTGGGTGGGAACAGAGGGAGGAGGACTAAATGTGGACTGGGACAATAACCAGGGAGAAAAATATGAATCTTTTACCCACTATAGGGATCAGCTCAAAAGTGTTTTTTCCATCGCTGAAACGATTTCTGAAAATGATCGCATCATCTGGTTAGGCTCCCAAGAACTGAATCTATCCAGAGTAGTTTTTAAATCAAATGGCGAGCAGCAAATTGAATTGGGCTTTGGGAGCAAGTATGGAGTGGGAAGCGGGGTTTTCGCTCTTCTCAGTGATCAAAAGGGGAATTTATGGGCCGGGAGTTATCATCAGGGCTTATTCCGTATGATAAGGCAAAGTGATGGCACTTACCAAGTATCACAGTTTACCACTGAAAATGGCCTTTCGATCAATATGGTCCGAAGCCTCATGCAAGATCAGCAAGGTAATTTATGGATTGGTACAGGGAAAGGCCTAAACAAGATCAGTGCATCAGAACTTTATGCCGAAAAACCTAGCATTGATGTTTACCGGAATGATCCAAAGGATTCTACCACGATAAGTTACGACTATATTTTGGCCATGCATGAGAGCACTGATGGTGACCTATGGATCGGAACTTTTGGAGGAGGGCTCAACAAGCTGGTTTATCAGCGCGATGGATCGCTAAAGTTCAAATCCTTTAAGGAAAAGCAAGGGCTTTCGAATAATGTGATCAAAGGCATTCTAGAGGATAATGATGGCTACCTTTGGATATCCACCAACAAAGGACTTAACAAATTCGACCCTCATAGTGAACAGTTCAAAAGCTATGATGTGACTGATGGGCTTCAGAGTAACGAATTCAGTGAACTGGCGAGTTTAAAAAGACATGATGGAGAGATGTTGTTTGGGGGAGTAAACGGTTTTAATGCGTTTTATCCAAGTCAGATCAAGGACAATCCCTATAGGCCAAAAGTGGCCATCACCGATTTTCAGATATTCAATAAGTCTGTGGCCATAGGTGCTGAATTCAACAAAAGGGTGATTTTGGAAAAGGCCATCTATGAAAGTGATCAGATTGATTTGAAGCATTGGGAAAACAACTTTTCTTTTGAATTTGCAGCACTGCATTTTGCTGCTCCCAGTAAAAACAGGTACCGATACAAGCTCGAAGGATTTGACCAAAAATGGACAGAAACAGGATCAGGGAGGAGGTTTGCTTCTTATACCAATATCGGTCATGGGAATTATGTTTTTAAGGTTCAGGCCGCAAATAACGATGGATTGTGGAATGATCAAGACCTTGCCACGATAAGAATAGTCATTGCGCCTCCTTTTTGGTTAACCTGGTGGGCTTACATAATTTATGTCCTTATGATAGGCCTGTTGCTGTATGTGGTACGAAAGTATACCTTAATCGGAATTACCCAGAAACACCAACTGGAAATGGAGCATTTGACCCGTGAAAAAACAGAGGAAATCCACCAGATGAAATTGCGCTTTTTCACCAATATCAGTCATGAATTCCGCACCCCACTAACCTTAATTCTTGGACCTTTAGAGCAATTACTAAAGTCCGGGAATGAATATGGTCTGCCAGACCGAAAGCGAATGTATGTCTTGATGCAGAAAAATGCCCGGCTTTTGCTCAAACTGATCAACCAGTTGATGGATTTCAGAAAAATAGATCAGGGGAAGATGAAGCTTTATTTGACCGAAGAAAATATACCTTCATTTGTTCATGAACTAGCGGAACCTTTTCAGTTAATAGCAACAAGCAAGGAAATCGATTTTAAAATAACCTCTGAAAGAGCAATTCATGGACTATTGGACAAAGATAAAGTAGAGAAAATCCTTTATAATCTACTTTCCAATGCCTTTAAGTTTACCCCGAAAGGAGGGAGCATCTTCATGAGCGTAAAAGAAGAAAAGGAAGTTCAAGGGGATTGGGTTAGGATAGAAGTAAAAGATACCGGTGTGGGGATCCCTGATGATAGGGTAGGAAAGGTTTTTGAACGTTTTTTTCAGGCCAATGAAAAATCAGCTGCTTTTATCGGTACTGGCATTGGTCTTTCGTATACTAAAAGCCTGGTGGAAATGCATCAGGGAGAGATTTCCTTTACGAGTAAAGAAGGACGGGGGACGACCTTTGTTGTTAAGCTTCCCTTAAGCAAGAAAGCTTATTCTGATGCCGAACACATCCTCATGGATAGTGAGACGGGATTTGATCTTCTGCCGGAAAGATGGGTAGATGTGGATCTGGAAAAGGACTTTATGGAAGAAAGTTCACATTCAGATCATGAAAAGGGAAGAAAAATGCCGTTGAAAGTATTGATCGTGGACGATAATGCAGAAATCAGGGAGTTTATAAAATCAGCCTTTTATAAACATTTCAATGTAGTAGAGGCCATCAATGGGGAACAAGGATTAGCGATTACTGAAAAAGAAAATCCTGACCTGATTATTACCGATGTTATGATGCCCGTAATGGACGGGGTGGAATTTTGTGAAAAGCTGAAAAGCAATATCAAGACCAGTCACATTCCGGTGCTTATGCTTACAGCTAAAAACACACATGAAAGTGAACTGGAAGGGCTACAGCACGGTGCTGATTTTTATTTAACCAAACCTTTTGAAATTGAAAAACTGCTATTATCTGTCAACAATTTACTAAAAGGAAGGGAGGCACTCAGGAAAAGGTTTACTAATGAGGTTTTGCTACAACCGTCGGAAATCACGGTAAATTCTACTGATAATTCATTTTTAAGTCAGGCCATGGAAGTCGTGGAAGATAATATGGACAATCCTGATTTTACGGTAGAGGAATTCGTTCGAGAAATGGGTATGAGCCGGTCAAAACTACATCTGAAAATGAAATCACTTACTGATCAGTCCGCCAGTGAATTTATCCGAACGGTACGGCTGAAGAGGGCTGTACAGTTGATGGAGCAAAGCGATATTTCGGTGAAGGAGATCATGTACCAAACAGGCTTCAATACGGCCTCTTATTTTTCCAAGTGCTTTAAAAAACAGTTTGGAATGTCACCAACCGATTATCTCAACAAGGAACCGCTGAATGGAAATCACAAGATGCAATAGCATTAATTTTCAGCTCTTTCACCATCAAAAGGTGTCAAAAGCTGCTTTTGAGCATATGTATTAATGATTTGGACATATGTGTCAGGAGCCAAGAAGTGCTTATGCTAAATTTGGATTATTCGATTATCAACTGTTTACGAATAACCAAATATGAAAATAGCATTCAATTTAACCAGCTTAGCAAAGTCAATAAGCTGCTGGCCAAAAAAGACCAGTGTATTACTTCTTGCAGTACTGGGAGCAGGCCTTGTAAATGCACAACAGGCTAAGTTTAGCGCCGATTGGAAATCACTTGAACACTATGAAATTCCAGAATGGTTCCAGGATGCAAAATTCGGCATTTATACCCATTGGGGACCCGTTTCTTCCGCCTTTGAAGGTACAGATCCAAAAAAGTTTTATAGAGGTTGGCACGGGATGATGATGTATGAAGATGGTAAGCTGGTTTCACTGAATGGTTCTGGCAAGCCCTCTAATAATTACCTGCACCATAGGGAGAAATATGGAAACCCTTCAGAGTTTGGCTACAAACATATTATCGAACAATTTAAACCGAGTGGTTTTGATCCTGTTGCTTGGGCTGATCTTTTTGCGAAATCGGGAGCCAAGTTTGCCGGCCCTGTCGCTATGCACCATGATAATTTTGCCATGTGGGATAGCAAGGCAACACGGTGGAATTCGAAAAATTATGGTGGTATTGACCCTTCTGCCCTCCTTAAGCAAGAGATTGAAAAAAGAGGAATGAAGTTTATGGCTTCCTTTCACCACGCCTTCACCTGGAAATATTTTGCACCTAGTCATGTGCATGGGAATATAGACCCCAAAGATTACGATCTATATACCAATCCACATGCCATCGATGATGATCATCCTGACAGTGATTTTTATAAAGCTTGGTGGGCTACATTAAAAGAATATATCGATACTTATCAACCAGACCTGTTGTGGTTTGACTGGTGGTTAGAGAATTTAAGTGAGGAGGCCAGACTGAAATTTTTATCCTACTATTACAATCAAGCCCAAAAATGGGGTAAGGAAGTAGTGGTAGCCTATAAAGAAAGTACCTTCACCACTTCCACTGCTGTAAAAGATTATGAAAGGGGAAGACCTAATCAACCCAAAAGTCCTGCTTGGTTGACCGATACCTCTCCGGGAGCCTGGTTTTATAGACCGGGAGCCCAGTTCAAATCGCCCAATGAATTGGTAGACATTCTGGTAGATATCGTCGCCAAAAACGGCATTATGTTACTCAATGTGCCACCGGATCCTGATGGTACCATTCCTAATGAAATGGTTGATTTGTTGACCCAAATGGGCAATTGGCTGGAAGTGAACGGTGAAGCTATCTATGATACACGTCCGTGGACAGTGTTTGGAGAGGGACCGACAAGATTGCCAGAGGGAGGTCATAAGATTGAAAAAATAGCCATCGAATACACCGCTTTGGATATACGGTATGTGAAAAAATCCGACAAGCTGCTGTATGCAATTGTAATGGACCAGCCTCAGGGAGATATCACAATGCAAACACTGAGTACTCAGATAGGAGCCTTGAATTCTTCCATTTTAGAAATTAGTCTGTTAGGGAGTGATGAAGAGATTGAGTGGGAAAGGACAACAGAGGGCCTTGTTATCAAAGCTCCAAAAGGCTATCCTACAGACTTTGCCCATTGCTTCAGGATTACTTTGGAAGGCTATTCAGAAAATGATATCGGTGGAGCGGTAGAAGCCCACATAGATTAATGTGTCAATGAACATGGGGGAGGCTGAATGAGACTTGGTCTAAACCTTCACCCATCATTCAGCTTCTCACCTTTTGGTTTTATCAAGCCACTATTTCCCAGAACCCAAAACCTATTCGCATTGGATAATTTTAAAAAGTATTTGGTCCTGTTGTGTGCCCTGTTGATACATGCAAAGGTATGGGGACAAAACAGCACACGTCCAAATTTTATATTTGTTCTTACCGATGATCAGCCTTACGGCTATATGGGCTGTACGGGCAATGAGGTTATTGAAACACCCAACTTGGATCGACTGGCCAATGAAGGGATTCTATTTACCAATGCCCATGTTACCAGTGCCATATGCACCCCTAGCAGGGCAAGCATTCTTTTGAGCCAATATGAGAGAAAACATGGAATCAATTTTAATTCGGGTACAAGTTTATCTCCCGAAGGCTGGAAAGATTCCTATCCCATGGTTTTCAAAGGTCAAGGATATTATACCGGATGGATAGGGAAAAATCATGTTCCAGTAGGTGAGGGAGGTTATGGAAGCGGCCTCATGGACAAGTCTTTTGATTTTTGGTATGCTGGCCATGGCCATTTGGGATTTTACCCAAAAGAGAGGCATAATATTTTCACTAATGCCAAAGAGGATACACAAATTGAAATAATCGACCAGGGTGTCAGCCAATTTCTGAGCAATTCCGATAAGATCGATGGTGCCATGCGCTTTCTCAGGGGAAGACCAGCAGATAAGCCCTTTATGCTTTCGGTTTGTTTTAACCTACCGCACAGTGCAGGAACCAGAACCATGGAAATGAGGGATTCAGATGACCCCTTATACAAATCCCATTATCGGGACGAAGAAATGTCGTTGCCCGAAAATTATGTTGCCAAAGAAGATATCCATTTTCCAAAACTTCCTAAGACCCTGTTGAGGACTGAAGACAGGCAGACAGGATATAATTATGTGGATGATCCGGCTTCCCAAAAAGAAATATATATCCGCCAGCTGCAGGCTGTCACAGGAATAGATCGCTTTGTGGGAAATTTGAGGATGAAACTTGAGGAAGAAGGGATAGCCGATAATACCATTATTGTCTTTACCTCAGATCATGGGCTGTTTATGGGAGAGTTTGGTTTGGGAGGTAAGGCCCTTTGCTATGAAGTGACCACTCATGTACCTCTTATCTGGTATGACCCTGCTTTTACTGCTGAGCAAAAGGGTAGAAAATCGGATGAGCTGGTGCAAACTATCGATATCGCCCCTACCATGTTACAGAGAGCGGGAATAGGTATACCGGGTTCTTATCAGGGAAAGGATCTTACGGGTTTCATCAATGGAGATGAAAGGGAGATAAGGGAGTATTTATTTACCGAAAACTTATGGTCTACACAGTTTGGTAATCCGCGTTGTGAGGCGGTACAATCCAAAAAGTGGAAGTACATCAGGTATTATAAAAACAACACCTTCTCGGCTACCAGAAAAATCAAGACAGCCAAGGAGTTTGGATTAAATGTCAATGCAATACTGTACACGGTACATGATGCTGACCTGATACAGTATAGGGATTTTGTCGAATCATCCCTGAATGGTGAAATACCGGTCTACGAGGAGTTATTTGATCTGGAAAATGACCCCAATGAAAGCAACAACCTTGCTGCCGATATTGCCTATAAAAATGTAATAAAAGAAATGAGGGCAGCATGGTCTGATCAAATTAACATAGCTAAGGGAATAGGGAAAACCAAGGTACTGAGATATACCTATGAAAG
>NZ_BAAHAP010000138.1:0-5844 GCF_054777495.1 Echinicola sediminis
GTGCAGCCCATCTTTCCAATCAATTTAAAAAAGTGACGGGGCTTACGCCTTCATATTATAAGAAATTAAAGCAAAAGCGGAATCAAAACCCGGAAAATTTATAAGGTACAGGAGTGCTCAATGAGTTTTATTTTCTAGATGACCTATACGGGAGCAGGATGTGTGATATTTGTAAGTTTATTTTTTTTACTGTAAGGTTTATTTTGTGAGATATCTATAAATTCCTTAGTAAGATAAACGTGTCTACCAAATTCAAATAAGATGTCTAAGGAAAAAAACAGTAAATCGAAATCAGATAAAAAGCAGCCTGTGAAAAATTTAAAAGAAAAGCGGGCGGCGAAGGAAGCAAAGAGAAGGGAAAAAGAGAAAAAAGATTAGTCCAGCTCATCCCCATATATCAGGTATAATGCATGATATGTGCTTCTGACTGCACAGTAATAGGACTGAGCTACTACTACTGTGCATGATCTTTTATCTCTGGCCTGTTTTGAGAGGTACTCAAAAAAGCTCTTTCATTGTTTAAAAGTAAATAAATAACTTAGACGAATAGCGCTACCTATTTATCTTAATTGCTGTTTCTTTCCGGTGAAGGGGAAGATATATCCCTCATTATAGGAATTATCCACGGGATAAATATCATTTTAATTTACAATGATAGCTGATGTCATTTAAATGATTTCATATTCGAGTGGATAATCTTAAAATTATGAATCTCTCATGATAGTTGAAAAATGAATGAAAGGCAAGAACTATCCAAATGAAATTAATGCCACCATCCTAGTGGCACACCCTGATGATGAGACTATTTGGGCGGGAGGATTGATTTTAGAAAATCCTAATTGGAACTGGACCATCATTTGCCTCTGCAGGGCAAATGACAGAGATAGGGCACCAAAGTTTTATCGCGCTCTTGAAGTGTTTGGAGCCAAGGGCATAATGGCTGATCTTGACGATGGACCGGAACAAAAACCGTTAGATTTAAATTCTCTTGAAAATATTATTGTGGACCTAGTGTCTTCCAAACCAATGAATTTGATTTTTTCTCATAGTCCTTTTGGTGAATATACTCAGCATCTCCGGCATGAAGAAATCGGTAAATCAGTTATAAAATTATGGCAGGAAAAACGTATCAGGACCGATGAATTATGGCTTTTTGCCTACCACGACAATAACCTACGGCACGTGCCCAAACCTATTCCTGATGCCCACTTTCAATTACCGCTTGGAGGGAAGGTTTTCAAAGCAAAACGAGCATTAATCAGTGGCGTATATGGTTTCTCCCATGAGAGTTGGGAATTTAAGGCGTGTAGTTGGAGGGAGGCTTTTTGGTGTTTTCGAAATGCTGAGGATGCTACCAAATGGTTAAATAAACATACAAATAAATGAAGGTATTGGTATTATATGACTATCCCCCTTCCCCTGGAGGACTTTCTACTCAGGGTGATTTGTTGTATCAAGGTCTGTTGGAGATAGGGGTTGATGCCTGTGCTGTCCATTTTCAATCTTCACTGGAGAAAGAATGGTATTACCGTTGGTTTAGACCGGATATAGTGGTAGGCATTGGGTATTGGGGATATATTCAGGATATCGTTATTCATCCCAATAGATACGGGGTAGCAGCCGTTCCCTGGCTGGTAGCTGACGGATTTATTGGTAATTACCGGGAGGTTTTAAATGAGCTTCCCCTTATTTTGGTTACATCAAACTGGGTCAAACAAATGTATATTCGTGATGGTATAAAGGGCGAGAATATTGAGGTTTTGCCTGTGGGATGTAAAACGGATATATTTTATCCTGTTGCGGCAGATGACGAAAAAGTATTGGCCATAAGAGAGGCTCTTGAAATATCTTCCGATCAGTTAATGATCCTTACAGTTGGAGGAGATGCAACTTCAAAAGGAGCGCAGGAGGTCATGAAAGCACTGGCTATTATTGAAAATAGAGTTTCGGACTGGAGGTATATATGTAAAGTGTGGCCTCAGGAAAGAACTAATCTTCAGAATGTAGTCGATCGAGAACTTTCGCAATTATTAGGCATCGAAAATAGGGTTCAATACGTCACAAATACGTTTTCACGGAATTTTATGCCATATCTGATTGCAGCATGTGACATTTACGCTGCCCCCTCTAGATTGGAAGGGTTCGGTATGCCACAAGTTGAAGCAGGAGCGTGTAAAAAACCTGTTATTGGTATTAATGCGATGGGAATGTTGGATACCATAGTACATAATAAAACAGGTTTTTTGGCTAGAGTGTCACAAGAAATCGAAATCAATAAAGTTGAGCTGGGTATTGAATCTGGTTATGAAGAGACACATATAGAGGTGTTTGAAAGTCCAAGAGTAGTGGATTATAGAGCAGATGTGCATGACATTGCTAAATATTTATTGAAACTAATGAATAATAAGGCCTTGCGAGATAAAATGGGGGAAAGGGCGAGGGAATATGTCCTCGCCAATTTTGAATACCGCGTTGTAGCGCGAAAATTTATAAGGATTATTCAAGAAAGGTTGGGGATTAATTAGGAGGAGACGTGGATTCCGAAAACACCAAATTAGTTGAAGAAGCTAAGGAAGCGGCTTTGAGCGTTTTATTATATAATGCTGACGGTCCTTTTGCGGGATTGCCCAGGACCGCTGGATTTGGATATCCTGAGCCCTATACGCGGGATCTTATGTTTTCAATTCTAGGGGTAGGAGTGTCCGGAAATGAAAAGTTAATAAAGAGTACCAGAAAGGTACTGGAAAAGCTTGCCCAGAACCAATCTCCCAAAGGCCACATTCCTTCTTTGGTCCATGAAGAGGATAATAGAGGGGCAAGTGATACCACTCCGTTATTTTTATTGGGTGTAGGTATTTTCAGAAGAATAGTAGGAGAACCTCTATTTTTAGAAAAGGCTGTTAGAAAATCGTTAACGTGGATGGAATACCAAAGTCCTAATGATGAACACCTTGTTGCCCAACTGCCTACCAGTGATTGGCGGGATGAACAATGGGTAATTGGTTATGGGCTGTTTGTAAATACCCTGGTATTTAGTTTTCTGATGCTTTTGGGGTGTAAAGAAAGGGCGTTGAAAATTTTTAAGGAAATAAGATTTCTTAATCTGGACAAAAATAGAGGGCTGGGAGATGCTCAAAAAGGATTATTATGGAAGAATCCTCCTTATTATTCATTGTGGAGATATAAAGTTTTCCGTAGTGATAGATTTGATCTATTGGGCAATAGCTTGGCTATTTTGTCAGGAATAGCGTCGTTAAAAAGAGCCGAAGCCATTATTGAGTGGATTGAAAAATGGTGTCAAAAGCAAAAAAATGAAGGAAGGATAACACCAGACCTACCTCCTAATTTCTTTCCTTTTATTGAACCGGGGGACCCTGACTGGCACTCTAGGTACAGGAAATATAACATGCCAGGTGAGTACCACAATGGCGGGATTTGGCCTTTTGTATGCAGTATCTACATAAGTTCACTTGTGGCCGCCCATAAATACAACCTAGCCGAAATGAAACTGGTAAGTCTTACTCATATGGTTAAAAGTTCTAAGGAGAGTAAATTATCTTTTGGGTTTAATGAATGGATAAGGCCAAGAGATGGTCTCCCCTGTGGGCAAGATTGGCAAAGTTGGAGTGCAGCCCTTTATATGTACGCAGCCAAGTGTGTTCAAGAAAGAAAAACGCCATTTTTTGACGAAATGAGAGAAGAGGTAGCTAAAAGGTTTCAATAAAGACTGGTAGGCCCGGGCATTTTTTGCAAATATCAATAGTGGGCGTTTGCGGTTAAGTGATGGGATTATCTGGTTAATTATGAAAGAGATGAAAATCAGCAAGCGCAAATCTTCTTAGACTTTGAGGCGATATTGATTCACTTTTCTTTGCCCATTGATATCGATGTATTGTTTCCTATTTGTCTTTCTTTTAGGATCGAGCCTTTCCTAAGATAACTATTGTCCTTTGAAGCATTTGTAAATCTGTGATATATATAAATGTATGGTTGAATAGTGTAAGCTATTTAAAACCAGTGGGCTATACCTTTAGTAGTAAAGAAGCATTAAAGGGAACTCAGAGATTAATGATTTATTAAAAATACTTCAGGTATTGTTCAATTAATCTTAAGACAGGTGTCTATTTGTGGATTAAAACAACAGGAATCACTGTCAGAGTACAATGAAGAATGGTATTATTCAAATGATTTTATTATTACTAGGCAGAAAAGCATGAAAATAGGATATATAAGTACTTACCCTCCAAGAGAGTGTGGAATCGGCACCTTCACCCAAAATCTTCAACAAAATATAAAAAAAGCGTTTGAGGATGATGATATAAAATATGAAGGTAATGTGATAGCACTCAGTGATAATGATGGTCAATATATTTACCCTAAAGAGGTGAGGATGAAATTGCAACAGGATCAGCAATCAGATTATCTTGAAGTAGCTGATTTTATAAATTTAAGTGGTTTGGACCTTTGTGTGCTTGAACATGAGTTTGGAATATATGGAGGAGAAAGCGGGGTGTATATTCTTCCTCTACTTCATAAGCTCGAGATGCCATTTATTGTTACGCTTCACACTGTTCTTGATACCCCTTCGTATAATCAAAAGATTATCTTAAAAGAGATATGCAGAATGGCCAAAGCGATCGTGGTTATGAGTAATAAGGCCGTTAAATTGCTCGAAGAAATATACCTTGTGCCCGAAGAAAAAATAAATTTGATAGAACACGGGGTCCCTGATATCCACTATGACGCTTCTGAAGTGAGAAAAACTTTTCGCTTTAATGGCAAAAAGGTATTGTTAACCTTCGGCTTTATCAGCCGCAATAAAGGAATCGAAACAGTGATCAAATCACTTCCGGAGGTAATTAAAAAATATCCCGATACCATTTATTTAATAATGGGGAAAACACATCCGAATGTAATCAAATATGCAGGTGAAGAGTATCGAAATTATCTCCATCGTCTAGCGAAGAATTTGGATGTGCAAGACCATGTAATATTTATAAATGAGTTTATTGACGAAAGTGAACTGGTGAGATATCTTACTGCTTGTGATGTTTATATTACTCCCTATCTGGCCAAAACCCAAATAACCAGCGGGACCCTTAGTTATGCTTTTGGGGCAGGCTGCGCGGTAGTGTCCACACCTTATTGGCATGCAGAAGAACTTCTTGCAAGCGGAAAAGGGAAAATTTTCGGTTTTAAAAATCACGAAGAACTTTCCATGCTCTTGAACAGCTTATTCGATGATCCTGACCAATTGAAAGGGATCAAAGAAAAGGCACTTGAATATGGAAAGACCATAACTTGGCCCGAGATTGGGAGAAAGTATAAAAATCTTTTAAATTCTGTATTAGAGGAAGTGCCAATCAATACGGAAAAAAGAAAAATCATTTTGAATATTCGGTTAATGCCCAAATTTTCACTGACGCATATCAAACGATTGACAGATGACACAGGGATTATCCAACATGCGAAATACGGTATTCCCAATCTCAAGGAAGGGTATTGTCTGGATGATAATGCTAGGGCGCTTATTATGGTCCTAATGGCTTATAAGCAGAAACATGATCCACTGGCCTTAGAGTATATGCCTATTTACCTTAGTTATATTCATTATATGCAAAATCCGGACGGTACTTTTAAGAACTTTCTGGGATTCAACAGAACGTTCAAGGATGAAGTAGGATCAGAAGATTCGTTTGGAAGAACCATTTGGGCATTGGGTTACCTTTTGGGAAATGCCCCTAATGATGCCTATTTCCAAGCTGGTCGATTACTGTTTTTTGATGCGGTGCCCAATTTCGAAAAACTAAAATCAATTAGAAGTATCGCCAATACGATTATTGG
>NZ_BAAHAP010000138.1:5854-9893 GCF_054777495.1 Echinicola sediminis
GGGTGAGTTATTACTTGAAAACCAATATGCTTGATGAGAAAATCATTGAATTGCTAAGGTTATTGACAAATAAGCTGGTCTTACAATATAAAAGACAATCTACTTCAGATTGGAAATGGTTTGAGTCTCTTTTGGCTTATGATAATGGCATCCTTCCGCTGGCTTTAATGCAAGCTGCGGAAATATTGGAAGACGATGAGGTGTTGGGAATTGCCATGGATACCATGGATTTTCTGACCGAACATACCATGAAGGGTGGATTTTTATCAATTATTGGAAATAAAGAGTGGTATGTCAAAAACGGCCATCGATCAGTTTATGCCCAACAACCCATAGATGCCTTATCTATGGTCCTAATGTACTATCAGGCGTTTCTGCTAACGAGGAAAAATGCATACCTGCAAAAACTATTTACTTCATTTATGTGGTTTTTAGGAGAAAATGATCTTAGAATGAGCCTGTATGATTTTGAAACAAAAGGTTGCTGTGACGGATTTGAAAGTTATGGAGTGAACAGAAACCAAGGAGCGGAGAGTTCCCTTGCTTATCTAGTATCCCACTTGATTGTGCTGCAAGCGCATGAGGAATTTTATAAAAGCGATCAGCCAGAAGTCTCCGAAAACAAAACTAATCGCTTAAATAAAGAATTATTTCATTGAAAATAGCCATTCTCTCTTCTATTGCCTGGAGAACACCTCCTAAAAAATATGGACCGTGGGAACAAGTGGCTTCCAATATCTGTGAAGGGCTTTTGGAAAGAGGAATGGATGTGACTCTTTTTGCAACAGCAGACTCTCTTACTAAAGGAAAACTACGGTCAGCATGTTTGTTTCCTTATGAAGAGGATAGAGCTGTGGATCCCAAAGTAGCAGAGTGTTTGCATATCAGTAATCTAATGGAGCATGCCCATCAGTTTGATATCATTCATAATCATTTCGATTTTCTCCCATTAACATATTCTGCATTGATTAAAACACCCATGATGACAACCATACATGGTTTTTCATCCCCTAAGATCATCCCTGTTTATAAAAAATATAACGCAACAACTGCTTATGTATCCATTTCCGATGCTGATAGGTCAAAAGAACTGGATTATATTGCCACTGTTTATCATGGAATTGACCCCATGGTTTATAAGTTTCGAAAAGTTAAGGAAGATTATCTCCTGTTTTTTGGCAGAATTCATCCGGAGAAAGGTACTCATAGAGCAATTGAAATAGCCAAAGAGTCAAACCATCGTTTGATTATTGCAGGCTTGATTCAGGATCAAGTCTATTTTAATGAAAAGGTAAAGCCATTTATCGACAATGATTCAGTAAGCTATTTGGGGAATCTTGAGCCAGATAGAGGAAGAATACTACTTGGGAAGAGCAAGGCTTTACTTCATCCCATCAATTTTGAAGAACCATTCGGTTTAAGTGTGGTCGAGGCAATGATGTGTGGGACGCCGGTCATTGCTTTTGAAAGAGGGAGCATGCGCGAACTTATTAAGGATGGGAAAACGGGATATTTAGTGCAAAATGTGGAGGATGCCATAGAAAAGGTTGGGCTCATAGACCGTATTTCCCCTGTGTATTGCCGAGCACATGCGATAGAAAAATTCAGTATAAATGAAATGGTCGAAAATTATATGTTGGCCTACAGGAAAGTACTTCAAGGAACAAATAGAACCTAATTTTTTTTAAGCGCTTCTAAGAGCTCATCCATAGATATGACAGCGTAGGTTGAGGAATAATCGGAAACGGCGTAAGGCAAAATTAAATGGTTATTGTGAATGATGGAACCACAAGAATAGACTACATTCGGAACATAGCCATCTCGTTCGTTTTCCAGGGGGGTAAGCAAAGGCTCTTTCAGTCTTCCAATTTCTTTGGTAGGATCTTTCAAGTCAAGAAGGGATGCTCCTATGCTATAACGTCTCATTGGGCCAACGCCATGGGTAATAATTAGCCAGCCTTCATCTGTCCAGATCGGGGACCCACAATTCCCTATTTGGGTATATTCCCAAGTGAATTTAGGTTCCTGAATCTTGATAGGGGCATTCCAGAGGGTGCTTTTGTCAGAAAACATAATGTAGTTATTTACACCATCAACCCTTGCTAACATCGCATATTTGCCATTAATTTTTTTAGGGAATAAGGCAAGGTTTTTGTTCTGAGCCCCTTCCCCATGAAGGGGCATAACTCTAAACGTATAAAAATCTTCTGTTGAGAGTAGTTTTGGTAACGTCGTATGGCCATTATATGCTGTATATGTAGCGTAAACCCTCTCTGATCCATTACTTTCGGTAAAATTCACAAATCGGGCATCTTCTATCCCTTTACTTTCTGAATTCGATATGGGAAAAAGTACCCTTTCCGTGAGATCTGAATCCAACTGGAATTGGACATCATAAAATGAGTCTACAAGCCAAGTCATCTCGTTTAAAGCCATTCTTCTTTCCAGGCTAATGGATTGGTCATCCAGGATTTTTGCAACCGCGGAAGTTAATGCGTAGTATTCAAAGTTTGCTGGAAGATCTTCCATGATGGTTTTGGAATATTTTTTAGGAATATTCATCTCAGCAAGCTTTTTGATAAATCGCTTCTTGTCGTATAACCTTTTATGCGTTACTTCAGCTAAGTCGATTTGATCTCCTGATTTCATGACATGCAGGTCATTATTTTTGTCGATGACCGCTCTTCGGAAAACAATGGAAGAAATATGACCTTCTCCGGTGGCTCTAAAAGATAAGATCACTCTGACCTCTCCCTCCCCAAGGTAGGATTGATCGAAGTCCTTGATGATAGATGGGTTGAATATTGCTGCTGATTCAATGGAATATTCCATGGTACAGTAGGAACCAATCAGCATTTTTTGGGAATCCGTGAGGGTTTCATAAGGGCCATCCATATTACCAATCAACTCCAGAATTTTTTCAAAATGTTTGAAGAATATTCTAGAAATATTTCGGTGACGGCTTGCAAATTCCCGGAGGGTTTGTTCCAAAGTTAATTTGACCTGCTCTTCGTCCATTGAAAGCACCTTATCGATTATTTTTTTAGTCCGTTCTGCCCCACTCCAGAAAAACCTGGCCACCACCCTGCTGGAATCCGGTGAAAATTTGAATTCTTTTCTTTTTACATTAACCTTCATTATTTCAGTGGGTTATGGTGGTTAGGTCTTATACTAAAGGTAGCCTATATATTTGTTAATAGACGTTTTTTTTATGAATATTTAGGTTTAATATTGGTAAATTCAAAGTTGTCATCTGACTGTTTGATACTGTTGTAGTTGTTCAATTTGTCTTATAAAACTATAATTTAATGGTCCGGATTTTTTAGAGATGTTCAGTAACGTTAAATTTTTTATAAGCACCTATATCCTCAAAATAAAAGTTCACTAAGAGGTACAACCGTAAAATGATGGTTCTTAGACTGGGGCTTTCTTCTCTCCCAAATGAAGAGGGATGAAAAAATATCAAAAGTACCTTCTTAGGTTAAGTGAAGAAAAACCGTTTTTTGTTCTTATGGGCGGTATATTGTATTGATAATGAGAGTGATAATAAAATGGTGAAACGTGAGAAATATATAAGTAAAGCCCTTTCAACTGTAACATAATAAAGGTGGATTTTGACCACCTTTATCCTAACAGGAGTGGTGAAATGAAGTAAAGAACCCATGGGACATTTTGAGATGCAAAAATCGGAAATATTAATCATCGTGGAATTGATGGATTATATTCCAAATGCCATTTTAAGTAAAACCATCATTAAAAAAGCCACTGGAAATGTTACGGCTCTTTCATTTGACAAGGGGGAGACAATGTTAGAAAAAAAATGCCCTTATGATAAATTTCTTCAAGTAATTGAGGGTAAAGCAGAAGTCAACATCGATGGTGCCCTTAAGGTTTTAAGCACAGGTCAGTCCATTATTGTGCCGGCGCATATGTCTAGCAGCATTAAAGCAAACATTAGGTTTAAAATGATTTCTACAATTATTAAAAGTGGATATGAAGAAGTTGAACTAGGCCAGTAATTTTATAAGAAAATTAAGCC